>CAMNLO010000161.1 GCA_946543095.1 uncultured bacterium | reverse complement strand
GGGTTGTATGCCGTTGCTCCGGGGCTTTTTTCTGCCCTTACAGGAGAGTCCGGGAAAGAGCAGGAAAGCACCGGAAATGCCGAAGAAGCGGTGAGCCCCACCGCAGGTCTCATAAAACGTCCCGAGATGCCGAACTTTGCTCCGGAGCCTGAGCCGGAGGAGCCGAAGGAGGAAAGCCCGATCCCGGAATTCATGCCGGAATCCATTGCCCCTGAGACGAAGACGGGGTATGTGGCGCCGGATGTGCGGGATCTGCAGGTTCCCTCGGAGCTGCTGGACCGCACGGGCATGCTGCCCGTAACAGAGGATGCGGAAGAGCTGTCCGGGCGGGATGCGAAGAAGCTGGCGGAGGAGATCTCCCCCGGCAATACGGGAGAAGGGCTGGAATTCGATCCCCTCTATTATCCCCATTACCATATGCTGGATGATGTGGGCAAAAGCATTTACCGTCAGATCTACGCCAATGCAAACGACTTAAACCCCGGCTTTTCCCCGGTGGAGGAGATCTCCGCGGGAGGCTTGAAGAACGCCTTTTCCGCGGTGGTGAATGACCATCCGGAGCTGTTCTGGCTGGATACCGCTTATGGGGGGAAGTATACCGGAGCGGGAGAGTTGGTCGAGATCCTGCTGTCCTTTAACCGCACCGCAAATGATCTGGAAAGCTCCCGTGGGAATTTTGAGAGAAGCGCCGAGGGGATCCTGGAGGGCGCCAGGGACATCAGGGGCCAGGCGGAGCAGGAGCAGTATGTCCATGACGCTTTGGTGGAGCAGCTGTCCTATAACCTTTCCGCGGAGATGAACCAGAGCGCCTATTCCGCTCTGGTAAACGGGCAGACCGTCTGCGCCGGGTATTCCAGGGCGTTCCAGTATCTCTTAATGCAGCTTCAGATCCCCTGCTACTACTGCACCGGCTTTGCGGGGGAATCCCACGCCTGGAACATCGCCAGGATCGACGATGTCTTTTACAATGTGGACACCACCTGGGACGATGCCCGGGGGAATTATGAGTTCTATAACAAATCCGACAGGGATTTCGGCTCTTCCCATATCCGTACGGAGCTGGGAGTGTATCTGCCTCCCTGCAACGATTCCGTCGATTCCCCTGCGGGAGAGGAGGAGGTCAGCGAAAACGCCATTGTAAACACTCCCCAAAGGGGAGCCAAGAGAAGCCTGGCGGATGTGGGTCTTGCGGACGCTCCGGTGATCACGGACATATCCGCATACTATAAGGACTGCACGGACAAGATCCTGGCCAATGGTCTGGGAAGCTTTGAGTTTACCAATGTGGTGCAGGGAGAAAAGCTCTTCGGAGAGATCTATGCGGATTATGTGCATGATTTCTACAAGGAAGCTTACATGAATGATGTGATGCAGAAGCTGAATGCGGAATTCGCGGAGATCCGCTTTGACAGCGAGGAGCTGGAGGGGGGCTATTACATGATCCGCCACGGCTTAAACATCACGGGCTATGACTATGATGATTATGACGACGAGTACTATGACGACTTTCTCTGACCGGGTCTCTTAGATCAGTTTCAGATTCGGGATGGCGTTTAAGGACAGCTCAGCGAACTCCCCTTTTAAGAAACGATAATAGGCGGCGGCGCCGATCATGGCTCCGTTGTCCGTACACAAAGAAGGAGGCGGGCAGTAAAAGCCCAGCTTCCTTTTTTTGCAGGCCGTAGCAAAGCTTTCCCTCAAGCAGGAGTTTGCGGCCACACCTCCCGCCAGCACCAGCTTGTCGTAGCCGTATTCCTCTGCGGCGGCCAAAGCGTGCTCCGTGAGGACAGTTACCACGGAATGCTGGAAGGAAGCCGCAAGGTCCGCAGGGCGGATGGTCTCTCCCCTTTGGGAAGCGTTGTGGAGGGTGTTCAGCACCGCAGATTTTAAGCCGCTGAAGCTGAAATCATAGGGGGAGCCGTTCACCTTCGCGATGGGGAATTCGAAGGCGTGGGGATCTCCTTCTTTTGCGCAGGCGTCGATCTTCGGGCCCCCTGGATATCCCAGACCGATGGAACGGGCCACTTTGTCAAAGGCTTCCCCAGCCGCGTCGTCTCTGGTGCGGCCGATGAGCTCGTATTCGCAGTAGTCCTTCACCACCACCAGATGGGTGTGGCCGCCGGAAACGATGAGGCAGATAAAGGGAGGCTCAAGCTCCGGGAAAGCAATGAAATTCGCAGAGATATGCCCTTCGATATGGTTCACGCTGATGAGGGGCAGGGAGGAGGCAAAGGCCATGGCCTTCGCTTCGGAGACCCCCACTAACAGCGCTCCCACAAGCCCCGGACCGCAGGTCACGGCAATGGCGGAAAGGTCTGAGAGGGAGGCTCCCGCATCCTTCAGGGCCTTTGCCACCACCTGGTCGATGCGCCGTATGTGCTCCCTGGAGGCGATCTCCGGCACCACGCCGCCGTAGAGCTCGTGAATGTCGATCTGGGTATGGATCACATTGGAAAGGACCTCCCTGCCGTTTTTGACCACGGCGGAGGCGGTCTCATCACAGGAGGTCTCTATGGCGAGGATCAGCACGTCATTATTCATTGTCCGCAAGCTCCACGTTTTCCGCGTTGTCCCAGCCGTAGATCTTCCAATGGCCGTCACCGTCCTTTCTCAGTAAAAACACCTCCCGGATGACCCCCATCTGGGTGCCCTGCCGGATATTGAAGGCACACTGAAGCCTTGCCCACTGGAAGCCGTCCTGGGTGAAATAGTCCACATCCGTGCTGGCGGAGGTGGCGTAGGAGGAGATCACGATGCTCTGATCCTTAAAGGTGGCGATCTCTGCCTTTAAGGCCCTCAGATACAGGTCCTCCGGTTCATTGTCGATCAGCTCCTGATCATAGAGCTCCTGGATCTTTTTCGCCAGGGCGATGAGCTCTTCCTCCGTGTAGGTCTCATTGTAGAAGGCCTTTGTGATCTCGGAATACTGTTTGATGACCTCCTTGGGAGTGGGAGGGTAGTTGTTTTTGTAATTCTGGGCCAAAAGAGTCCCCACCACAGAGCTTTCCGTCTCTTCCTGGGTGTTCTTCACCGGGCGCCGGGTCAGCATATAGTAGCCCCCCACGATGATGCACATCAGGAGGATCAGGAATATGCTGATTTGTGTAAATCTGCTGCCCTTTTTCATGAAGGTCTCAGTCTGTTTCCTCTGTAAACTTCAGGGTCCTGCTTTTGCCGTCCTTCCCCGCATGGGCGTTGGGGAATATGCTCCGGACGCCGGGCATGAATTCCTCCGCTTTCACCAGGGAGGGAGAGTAGTGGGTGAGCCAGAGCTCCTTTGCATTCGCTTTTTTCGCCAGCAGCGCCGCCTCCTGAAAGGTCATATGCTTGTGCTCTTTTGCCTTTTCCTTTGCGTCCGTCTCTCCGTACATTCCCTCGCAGATGAACAGATCCGCCTCCGACGCATTGTCGATGATGCTCTGGGTGGGCCGGGTGTCCGTGGTGTAGGTCAGATGCAGGCCCTGTCTGGCGGGGCCGAGCACCATATCCGGAGTGTAGGTTTTCCCATCCAGTTCGATGGTCTCTCCCTTTTGCAGCCTGTTCCAGTAGCGCTTTTCCAGTCCTAAGGCTTCCGCTGCAGCAATGTCGAATTTCCCCTGACGCTTCAGGGTGAGGCTGTAGCCGTAGCAGACCACGTTGTGGTGGACCCGGAAGGCCCGGATGGTGAGATCCCCCAGTGTGAATTCCTGATCGTGTCCCTCGATCTCCATGCAGTACACAGGAAAGGGCAGCTCCGGAGCAATGATCCGGAGGGAATTCACCACCTGGGTCAGCCCCTTTGGCCCGATGAGATACACAGGGTCCGTTTTCTCCGCATTTCCCATGTTCAGGAGCATGCCCGGAAGACCCGAGATATGGTCCGCGTGAAAATGGGTGAAGCAGATATAGTCAATGGGTTTGGGACTCCAGCCCTTTTTCCGCAGGGCGATCTGGGTCCCTTCCCCGCAGTCGATCAATATGGTGGAGCCGTTGTAGCGCACCGCCAGGGAGGTTAAAAATCGATAGGGCAGGGGCATCATCCCCCCGGTCCCCAGCAGGCATACATCCAGCATTAAGCAGGCTCCTTATCGGGATGCGCATCCGGCGCATCATTGATCCATTTCATCATCAGGGCGTCCTCCTCAGGCTTCTCATAGAAATGGGGACGCACCCCGGCTTTTGCAAAGCCCATCCCCTCATAGAGGGCAATGGCAGGGGCATTGGAAAGCCGCACCTCCAGTGTCAGCTCCTTTAAAGCAAGCTTTTTCGCCGTCTTTAAGAGCTTTCCCATCAGCGCTCTTCCGATCCCTTTTCTGCGGTACGAGGCTTTCACCGCCACATTGGAGATGTCCCCCTGATCCAGGATCTGCAACAGCCCGCAGACTCCCACGATGGTATCTCCCAGCCGGGCCACAAAATAGTGGGCCTCGGGTTTCTTTGCAAGCAAAAGAAAGCTTTCCAGGCTCCAGGGCATGGAAAAGCATTCCGCTTCGATCTCAGACACCGCCTCCGCATCCGGTTCTTCCAGAGGCCGGATGGTCAGCTTTGCTCTTATGTCCGCCGGTCTTTCGGCCGGTTCGCTCTCTTTCTGCTGCGCTGCGGAGGGCTTTCCGGCCTGGGTCTCCATGCGCACCCGCTCCGCCTGGGAGGGTCTGAGATAAAAGGGCACAAAATCCGCTCCCTGCACGGCTTTCCCCGCCGCAAACAACAGCGCGCCTAAAAATCCCACTGAGGCTGCCCGCTGCCTGTTATGGGGAGCGGGGGCATACCCGTGGGGGATCTCAAGCAATTCCTCAAGGACATCCCGGAACACAGGAACCCCGTCTCCCAGGAATATGGCGGGGCGGTCC
>CAMNLO010000160.1 GCA_946543095.1 uncultured bacterium | reverse complement strand
TGGCATCCGATCCGCACTCTTTTGCACACTTTTTACAGCTGCGGCATTTATCCGGATTTACCACAGGCTTTCCGTCATTATGCTGCTGCATCTTGCCGGCCCTGCTGCCTCCTCCCATGCCTATATTCTTGATGGCGCCGCCGAAGCCCGTCATCTCATGACCCTTGAAATGGGACAGGGAAATGATGATATCCGCATCATACAGGGCCTGTCCGATCATGGCTTCCTTGCAATACACACCGTTTGGCACCGGCACGATCGCCTCATCCGTCCCCTTTAAGCCGTCCGCGATGATATTGTAGCAGCCGGTGGTAACGCTGTTAAAGCCGTTCATCTCCGCGTTGAACAGATGGTCCAGGGCATTCTTTCTGCTGCCGGGATAGAGGGTGTTGCAGTCTGTCAGGAAGGGCTTCCCCCCCAGCTCCTTTATCAGGTCCGCCACCGCCCGCACGTAATTGGGCCTCAGATAGGAGAAATTCCCCAGCTCCCCGAAATGCATTTTAATGGCCGTAAACTTGCCTTCGAAATCAATATCCGCAATGCCTGCCCTGCGGCAGAGCTTCTGCAGCTTTGCTCCCTGGCTGACTCCGATCTTCGTCCTGAAATCCGTAAAAAAAACCTTTGATTTTTCCATAGCATCCCCCTTAACCGTATTAATGTGCTATGATTATATAGTCTTTAATATGATACTCTAAACAAAACTCGATTGGCAATATGTCCCATAAGAAAAAGAACTCCGGAACCATACTCCTGCTCACCCTGCTGCTTTCAGCCGCTGCGATCCTCGGCATCCTGCTGCTGTTTTTCTTCCTTGCGCGCTTTGAAGGGGCAGAGCCAGCTCAGGACCCCCTCGCGGGCACCTGGAGGCGGAGCATCGACCTCACCGAAGAATTCCGGGAGGCCGCACGGGCCTATCTGTCGGAAGCAAGGCTTGGAAACACCCTGGACCCATCCGACTATATCACGGAGCTTCAGGTCACGCTGCTGCTGGAATTCCATAAAGACGGGACCTATTCCCTGACAGTGGATAAAGGCTCCTATCTGACGGCAAAGAAAAACGCGGAGGACGCTCTGGAGGATGCCTTTACCGACCTGCTTTCCATGCGCGGAAAGGAATTGGGAAAGAGCTCTGTCTCAAAAAAAGAGATGGAGGCGCTGTTCTCCCGGCTGACGGGCAAAAGCTTTTCGGAATACATGGAGGAGCATGATATCGCTCTGATCCCGCCCCTTGCCGAACTGGAAGCGCAATACAACGCATCGGGAGCCTTTCGGAAAATGGGTGAGCTGCTGGAGCGGGAAGGCCTTTCCCCTGCCGTCTTTCTTTGTGATGAGGAAACTCTGGTGCTGCGTCCGGAAACGGGATCCGGAAAAGCCTCCGAGCCGGAGGTGTATACCAGATGAAGCGTTTCCTGACTGCTTCCCTTGCCGTTCTCCTGTTTCTGACCATCTTTTTCGGAATCCCCTCTTTGCAGCTTCCCGCCCGTGCGGAGGCAAAGCATACCCTTCTGGAAAATCTGACCCTTGTGGTCAATGAGGAGAGCTCCTTCACCCTCCGCACCATCCACGACAGCTACGCCAATAACCGTTTCATATCCATGCGGGATATGGCAGCTGCCCTCTCCGGCACCGAAAAGCGCTTCGAGCTGTCCGTTACGGATTCGGAGATCCTGATCACAAACGGCCTGGACTATGTCCCCCTGGGGGGCGAAAATACGCCCTTTTCCGATGAGGACACGGTCTACTCCACCGGTTCTCTGCGCTTAAATTCCATGAAGCAAAACGGGGAGCCCTTAAAATACCACACCTATATCGGAAAAAACGCGGAGGACCATCCCGACGCCTTCTTAAGCATCACAGACATGGCAATGCTTCTGGACGCGGATATGTGGTTCGACGAAGGGAAGCTTCATATCGACACCGGAAAAAGCTTTCAGGTGAACATACTGGAGCTGGAGGAAAGCGGTTTTTTTCTGGAGGTCAAGGCCGCTCTTGTGGGGGATGCCATGACCGGGGAGGTCTTCGAGGAATACGATGCCGACAAGCCCGTTCCCATTGCCAGCACCACAAAGCTCATGACCTGCCTGCTGGTGATGGATGAGATCGCTTCCGGAAACCTGACCTTGGAGGATCCCATTTCCTTTACCGATAACGCGGCCCGTCTCTCCCGGACCTCCGACGGGGTCATTCCCATGAATGCCGGCGGAAGCGCCTCTCTCTGGGAGCTGCTCTACGGAATGCTCTTACCCTCCAGCAACGAGTGCGCCCTGGCCATGGCGGAGCATATCGCAGGCTCGGAAGAGATCTTTGTGAAGCGAATGAATCAGAAAGCCCTGGACCTGGGACTTTCCTCCGGAACGGTTTTCTATAACTGCCACGGTCTCCCTGTTTTCACGGACAACATCACCGCCTCCAAGATCCAGAATCACATGACGGCCCGGGATATGTTCACTCTGGTCTGTCATCTCTTAAATACCTATCCCCAGGTCACGGAGATCACCTCCTGCAGGGAGATGCAGCTGCCCTCCTTCAACAACAGGAAAGTCTCCAACACCAATCCCCTGCTCTACAATATGCCCAATGTCATCGGCTTAAAGACCGGCACCACCAACGCCTCCGGCGCCTCTCTTGTGTCCGCGGCGAAGGCTCACGACAAAGAGGGGAAGGAGCACATCATCGTGGCAGTGGAATTCGGGGCGGAGGATGGCTCCGCCCGGAACACCGTCTCCCAGGTGCTTCTGCGCTACGGCTGCCAGGCCCTGACAAACCGCAGGAAAAGCATTATAGAAGAAGAGCCTCTGTCGAAGACAGAAGCTCTTGTCCGCTCTCTCCTGGAGTTGATGGAATAACGCTCTTTTTACCAGCAGGTCCTGCCCCCGTCCACGATGACAGTGCTCCCTGTCATGTACCGGGAGGCGTCGGAGAGCAGGTACACAATGGTCCCCATATACTCCTCCGGCTTTGCCATTCTCCCCATGGGCACAAGATTCGTCAGCTTTTCCACGAAGTCCTCCGGCTGTCCGTTCTCCACCCCCGCAGGGCACAGGGTGTTGGCCCGGATCCCCTTGTCGGCGTAATAGGTGGCAAGATATTTGGTAAGGCCGATGAGGCCGTGCTTGATAACGGAATAGGTCACGGGCTTCACTGTCTGCTCTTCCTCGGTCAGGCCTTCTTTTTTGTAGATCCGCTGGTCCGGCGCGATGATCCCGAGATCCGAGGAGATATTTAAGATCACGCCCTGTTTTGCCTTTGCCATGGCCTCCCCGAAAACCTGGGCACAGAGCAAAGCTCCCGTTAAGCCCACGGCGATATCCTGCTGCCAGATATTCAAAGGAAAGTTCTCAAACCGGATGGCCCCCATGTTTTCCGCGGGGCCCTCCATTTTCGGGTTGTTGGCGGCATTATTGATGAGGCAGTCGATGCGGCCGTATTGCCCCATCAGAGCCTCCCGGATCGTTTCCAGCTGTGCGCGGTCCGTGATGTCCGCAAGGAAGGTCTCCACCTTCCCCTCGGGATACGCCGCAAGGAGCCGCTTCTTCGCGGCTTTAAGCCCCTCCTTCGAAATATCCAGAAGCACCGGGATCCCGCCTGCCGAAAGCACCGCTTCCGCGTGCTTCCCGCCCAGAAGGCCTGCGCCCCCGGTGATGATCACGATACGGTCCTGTAAAGAAAACAGATCTGTTGCTGTCATTGCGTTCCTTTCGAATCGAGTTATGTTAACCGAAATCCTTCGATTGCTAACTTATGTCAACCAAATCTCCTTGTTGAATAACTTATGTTAACTAAAAGCCTTCGCTTCGTCTGGGTTATGTAAACTTAATCAGTTCCCCCTTCTCCATCCCTTCCTTCACCGCCAGGGCAAAGTCCAGACTCTTCCTGCTCTCGGCAATGTCCAGGGTAGAGCGGCCCTGCTTCACGCAGTTCAAAAAGACCCTCAGCTCCTCCACAAACATATCGTTGCGCTCAAAGCCTTCATTGAGGAATTCCTCCGAGGAGCCGTCCTCCAGATACAACGCCCCTTTGTTGCTGATCAGATCGAACTCAAAGCGTCCGTGCTCGCCGCAGATCTTGCAGTGCCTTGTGGGAGGCGTCTGCAGAAAATCCAGGTGAACGTTCACGGCGAATTCGTAATGCTCCTCCGGGTTTTCGTACCTGGCCAGCACCGTGGCGGAATCCTCCACATCCCATTCCAGGTGGCTGCGCTTCCCGCCGATGGCATACAGGTCCTTCGGCATGCCAAAGAGGTAATAGAGGTAGTCCAGCTCATGCAGCTGGCACACCACCACGCCGCCCCCTAAGGAAGCATTGGCCTCGTGCATTTTGCGGTAGTCCTCCCAGGGATGCATCCTGGGAAGATATTCCCCCAGCTCGCTGTAGACCATGTAGATATTCCCCAGGGCCTTTTCCCGAAGCAGCTTCTTCGCATAACGGATACAGGGATGGAAGCGGTTCTGATAGCCCACATAGGCGATCTTTCCCTGTTTTTTCACCTCTTTGGAAAGCTCCTCCAGCCCCTCGTTCGTATGGGAGACCGGCTTTTCGATAAAGAGATTGCAGCCTGCCTTCGCCGCCTCCATGGCCGTTTCCAGATGGCGGCTGTTCTGATTGGTAACGAACACGATATCCGGCTGCTGTGCCAGCGCCTCTGCATAATCATGAAACACCCGGATGTGCATTTCCTCGTCCAGGTTCTTTCCCTCCAGGATCTGCATTTTGTCGTTGAACATCCGCTGCAGTCCCTGGACCCTGTAGGCGCTGACGTCCACGTCGTCCCCGAGAAGACGCCGCAGATTGCGCAGATGTCTCTGGCCGGCGCTGCCCAGACCCACAAATAAAACCTTCAAACC
>CAMNLO010000159.1 GCA_946543095.1 uncultured bacterium | reverse complement strand
CTGCTTGTCGATGGTGGCGGGCTGCAGCGGGTCCAGACGGATATGGCCGCCGGTATTGCTCAGCACATAATCCCCGTTCTGATTCACCAGATCCCCTTCCTTATTCAGTGTGAAATTACCGTCCCTGGTATATTTGGTAGATGTGACACCCGCTTTGTTTGTGAATTCGATCTGGAAGAAGCCCTTGTCCGATAAGGCCAGGTCAAAGGTGTTGCCCGTCTCCCGGAAGGAGCCCTGGGAATGATCCACGTAGTTTTCGCCGATCTTGACTCCCGGCTGCATCAGGCCCTCCGCCCGGACGTTTCTGGGGCTTCCCCCTTCGGTGACATCCTTGATCTTCACCGCCAGCACATCCGTAAAGGCCTGGGAGGTGGAGCCCTCCTTCTTGAAACCCGTGGTGTCCGCATTGGCGATGTTGTTGGACATGATATCCATGCGGTTCTGCTCATGGATCATGCCTGTGTACGCGATGTATAAGCCCTTTACCATGCGACTCCCCTTAAACTGTGTTGAATTCTGCGCGATCCTGCGGCATTCACCCCTTGTATCGCTACATCATCTCCCTGTATCCTGACAGGAACTCCACGTATTTCCCGGTACCGATGGCCACGGCAGTCATGGGGTCTTCTGCCCGGATCGTATTGATCTGGGTCCTGTCCTCGATGAGCTCCTCCAGCCCCCGCAGAAGGCTTCCGCCCCCTGTCAGCACGATGCCCCGCTCCAGGATATCGGACGCCAGCTCCGGAGGAGTCTTCTCCAGCACGTTCTTTACGGTGTCCACGATCTGCTCCGTGGTCTCCGCCAGAGCCTCCTCTGTCTCTGTGCTGGAAAGCTCTATGGTCTTGGGCAGTCCGCTGATCAGGTCCCTGCCCCTCACATCCATGTATTCGGTCTCCGGCCGCTTGAAGGCCGATCCGATCTTGATCTTGATATCCTCCGCCGTCCGCTCGCCGATGAGGAGATTGTATTTCCTTCTCATGTAACGGACGATGGCATCATCGAAATCATCTCCCGCCACCTTGATGGAATCGCTCAAAACCGTGCCTCCCAGGGAGATCACGGCGATATCCGAGGTGCCGCCTCCGATATCCACGATCATATTCCCGCAGGGCTTCGCGATATCGATCCCCGCGCCGATGGCCGCCGCAATGGGCTCCTCGATGATGAACACCTCCCTGGCCCCTGCCTGGTAGGTGGCGTCCTCCACGGCCTTCTTCTCCACCTCCGTCACGCGGCTGGGAACACAGACCGCGATCCTGGGTTTCTTGAAGAGCTTCCGGCCCAGGGCCTTCTGGATGAAGTATTTCATCATTTTTTCCGTAACGGTGTAGTCTGAAATGACTCCCTGCCTTAAGGGCCTTACCGCCACGATATTTCCCGGCGTCCTGCCGAGCATCAGCCTGGCGTCTTCGCCGATGGCTTTGATCTTGTTTGTGTCTCTGTCAAAGGCCACGACAGAGGGCTCCTTGAGCACCACGCCCTTGCCGCGGATATACACCAGAATGCTGGCGGTTCCCAGATCGATCCCTATATCTGTATGCTGCATAGCTATTTCCTCAAAAGTGCAAACCGATCAATATGTTTATCGGATATTTTAGCAGAAAACTTTATGCTGCGCCACTCCCCTCAGAATAATTCCCCTGAACCATCCATATTCCATCTGTCGGGCTGAAGCATCCTCTTTACGTACTTTCCGGTGTAGGAAGCGGGATTCTCCGCCACCTCCTCGGGAGTCCCGGTGGCAACGAGCTGTCCGCCCCCGTCTCCTCCCTCAGGGCCCAGATCGATGAGATAATCCGCGGACTTGATCACGTCCAGGTTATGCTCGATGACCACCACGGTGTTTCCCCCGTCCGCCAGCCGCTGCAGGATCTCCACCAGCTTCTTCACATCCGCGAAATGCAGGCCGGTGGTAGGCTCGTCCAGGATGTAGATGGTCCTGCCGGTGCTGCGGCGGGAGAGCTCGGTGGCCAGCTTGATCCGCTGGGCTTCCCCGCCGGAAAGGGTGGTGGAGGGCTGTCCCAGCTTGATGTAGGAAAGCCCCACATCATAAAGGGTCTGGATCTTATTCTGAATGGAGGGCACGTTCTGAAAGAAGTCCAGTGCTTCCTCCACTGTCATGTCCAGCACGTCAAAGATGGATTTCCCTTTATACAAAACCTCCAGGGTCTCCCGGTTATACCGCTTTCCGTGGCAGACCTCGCAGGGCACATACACATCCGGCAGGAAATGCATCTCGATCTTGATGATGCCGTCTCCGGAGCAGGCCTCGCACCGTCCGCCCTTCACGTTGAAGGAAAAGCGTCCCTTCTGATAGCCTCTGGCCTTGGCATCCTGGGTGGAGGCAAAAAGGGTCCGGATCAGATCGAAGACTCCCGTATAGGTGGCGGGATTGGACCGGGGGGTGCGGCCGATGGGGGACTGGTCGATGTCGATGACCTTGTCCAGCTGCTCTGCCCCTTCGATGCCCTCATGCTTTCCGGGTATGGTCCTGGCCCGGTTCAGGGTCCTGGAAAGGGATTTATTCAGGATCTCGTTCACCAGGCTGCTCTTTCCGGAGCCGGAGACCCCGGTGACGCAGGTGAAGACTCCCAGGGGAAAGCTGACATCGATCCCCTTCAGATTGTTTTCCGAAGCGCCTTTGACCGTGAGCCATCCGGCGGGCTCCCTTCTTTTTTCCGGCACCTCGATCCTTAACTTCCCGGCAAGATACTGGCCCGTGACGGAATTTTTGATCTTCATGATCTCCTTCGCGGTCCCCTGGGCCACCACCTCGCCCCCATGGCTGCCGGCTCCCGGACCGATATCCACGATATGGTCCGCCGCCAGCATGGTGTCCTCGTCATGCTCCACCACGATCAGGGTGTTCCCCAGATCCCGGAGATTCTTCAAGGCTCCCAGCAGCTTGTCATTGTCCCTCTGGTGCAGGCCGATGCTGGGCTCGTCCAGAATATAGCAGACTCCCACCAGGCCGGAGCCGATCTGGGTGGCCAGACGGATCCTTTGGGCTTCCCCGCCGGACAAAGAGGCGGTGCCTCTGGAGAGGGTCAGGTAATCCAGACCCACCTCCACCAGAAAATTCACCCTGGCCTTGATCTCCCGGAGGAGCTGCTCCCCGATCAGCTGCTGCTGGTGAGTCAGCTGCAGCTCATCCAGATATTTCGATAAGTCCGTTACGGACATATTGGTGGTCTCGAAGATGTTCTTATTCCCCACCGTAACGGAAAGGCTCTCCTTCTTCAGCCTCTGGCCTTCGCAGAGCCTGCAGGGAGTGATCCGCATGTATTCTTCGTATTCCGCCTTGGCGGACTCGCTGTAGGTCTCCCTGTAGCGGCGCTCCACATCCTTCACCAGGCCTTCGAAATGAATGGGGTAGTCCCCCTCCCCTCTCTGGCCCTTGTAGTGCACCATCACGGTCCTGGAGTGCTTCCCGTAAAGCAGCATCTCCCGCACCTCCCGGGGCAGGTCCCGGAAGGGGGTCTCCAGGGAAAACCCGTATTCCTTCGCCAGAGCCCTGAGGACGGCGTTGGTGAAGCTGCCGGCGCTGCCGGAGGACTGCCAGCCCATGACCTGGAAGCACCCGTCCTTTATGCTGAGGCCCGGATCCGGGATCATCAGATCCGCGTCGAATTCCATTTTGTAGCCCAGGCCCGTGCATTCCGGGCAGGCCCCGAAGGGATTGTTGAAGGAAAAGCTTCTGGGCTCGATCTCGCTGATGGAGATGCCGCAGTCCGGGCAGGAAAAGCTTTCGGAGAAGGTCAGCATCTCACCCCCGATGATCTCCACAAAGCAGAGGCTCTCCGACAGCTTTAAGGCCGTTTCCATGGAGTCCGTCAGCCTTCTTTCGATGCCGGGCTTTACGATCAGACGGTCCACCACGATCTCGATGCTGTGCTTGATGTTCTTTTCCAGCCTGATCTCTTCCTCCAGCTCGTAGAGCTCTCCGTCCACTCTGGCTCTCACATAGCCGTTCTTTTTCGCCCGCTCCAGCACCTTTTCGTGGGTCCCCTTCCTGCCCCGCACCACGGGGGACAGGATCTGCAGCCTGGTCCCTTCTTCCAGGGCCATGACCTGGTCCACCATCTGGTCCACGCTCTGCTTCCGGATCTCCCTGCCGCATTCCGGGCAGTGGGGGATCCCGATCCTGGCGAAAAGCAGGCGGAAATAGTCATAGATCTCCGTCACGGTCCCCACAGTGGAGCGGGGATTGCGGTTCGTGGATTTCTGGTCGATGGAAATGGCGGGAGAAAGCCCCTCGATCTTCTCCACATTGGGCTTTTCCATGCGTCCCAGAAACATCCGGGCATAGGAGCTTAAGGATTCCATATACCGGCGCTGGCCCTCCGCGTAAATGGTGTCAAAGGCAAGGGAGGATTTGCCGGAGCCGGAGAGGCCTGTGAGCACCACCAGCTGATCCCTGGGGATGTCCAGATCGATATTCTTCAGATTATGTTCCTTTGCCCCCCTGATCCTGATCAGACCATGGGGGGCTTTCATCTTAGGGTTATTCTTTTTTTCCATATAGTCAGTACACCGAATAATGTCTGCATCCAATACTTGCTATTCGATGTACTAGTATAGTTGAAGGGAAAAAGAAATGCAACATGAAATCGAAAATATATTCTTAAAATTTATATAACAGGAACACCTGTTCTGTTTCCTCCCAGCTCCAGCTTCAGCTGTCTTCCGTCCCAGATCTGCAGATAGGGCCAGAGACCGGACTCCTCAGCCATTTTATTCTGAACGGAGGGAATAAAGCCCTCCCCATTTCCCAACGAAACACTCAGCCCTCTTTCTTCAGCTGTTCGTACATTTTCCTGAGACCCATCAGCTTATCCCTGAGCTGTGCTGCGGATTCGAAATCCCAGTCGGCAGCGG
>CAMNLO010000158.1 GCA_946543095.1 uncultured bacterium | reverse complement strand
CCGGTAAACTCCGCCAGAAAAGCATCCCTGTCCGCTTCACTCATGTGCCGGTTCTGAACGATCAGCCTGAGGGGAGCGGAGCCCCCACGGAAGACCCCTTCCACCTGCTTCATAAAGCTGTAGGAAGGGAAAAAGACCATATAGTTTCCCGGATGCACTGAGGTAATCCTCAGGATGTATTCCGCGATCTTTGCATATTCCTCCGCTCCCCTGCGGGAATACCTGCTGGTCACATCCCCGGCGATGAACAGACCGCATTTTGCCGGGTCAAAGACAGAGGCTGCATAGACCTCGTAATCCTCTGCGTTTCCGCCCAAAAGCTTCTTATAATAACCGATGGGCAGCATGGTGGCGGAGAACAGGATCACAGAGCCGGCCCGCAGCATGGCCTCCGCAAGATTCCGGGAGGGATCAATGCAAGAAAGAGAAAGGAAATACCCTTCTTCCTCATCCTCCCTGCCGAAGATCTTATAATTTCCATCCATGATGGATGCGATCTCCAGGAAAAAACTCACCCGAAAATACAGCTGCAGCGCGCTCTCCCTGAGCTCCGGGGGAAGCCTTAATCCGGATGCCTTTTCGCGGTGCTTAATCGTGGAAAGCAGCGTCTCCTCCGGAAACAGTGTCAGCTGTCCTTCGGGGAGGGCTTCTGCATCCATGGAACCCTCCTCATCTTCCTCACTCTCCTGATCCAGCAGCTTTGCCAGCTGGTCGCAAAGCTTCTGGACCCGGTCTGCGAACTCCCCCACAGAGGAAAGCTCCAGATAGCCATCCTCCTCCGCGCTCATAGCCCGGTATCCCTTCAGCAGCTTTATGCATTTCCCCGCGGCCCTAGCGGCTCCCGAAAGGAGTTCATAGCCCTTTGCCTGCCGCCTGAAGCCTCCGCAAGCCTCTTCCGAGAGGGAGGCGCTGAACATCTCCCTGCCTCTGTCCACCAGATTGTGGGCTTCATCGATGAGGAAGATATAGCTTTCCTTTCTGGAGGAGGCAAAAAACCGCCTTAAACAGGCCACCGGATCAAAGGCGTAGTTATAGTCGCAGACCACCAGATCCGCAAACAGCGACAGATCCAGGGAGAATTCATAGGGACAGACCTGATACCGCAGGGCGTATCGCAGGATCGTCTCTCTGTTCAGGTCATCCTCATGAGTCAGGAGGCTGAACATGGCCTCGTTTACCCGGTCAAAATGCCCTCTGGCGCAGGGGCAGGCGTCGGGATTGCACTGCACCTCCCCATTGCAGCAGATCTTCTCCTTTGCGATCAGAGCAAGGGATTTCAGCAAAAGACCCCTGCTCCTGAGAAGCTGTACCGCACCGGAAGCCACAGTCCCGGTCACGGTTTTTGCGGTAAGATAAAAGATCCGGGAGGCCTTTCCCTCCCCTAATGCCTTGATCGAAGGATACAGGGCAGCCAGAGTCTTTCCCACCCCTGTGGGGGCCTCAATAAACAGCTTTTTTCCTTCGGAAATGGTCCGATAGACCTGGCCCATCAGCGTCTTCTGCCCCTCTCTGTAGGGATACGGGAAGGTCAGATCGGCAATGGAAGAGCCTCTTTTCCTCTGCCACGCTACCAGATGGTCCGCCCATCTGCGGTATTCCTCCAGCAGCCCGTAAAACCAGTCTTTCAGCTCCTGATAAGTGTATTCCTCCTCAAAACGCCGGATCTGCTCGGATTCCAGATGTACATAGGTCATCCGGACCCGGATGCGGTCCGAAAGTACCTGAGACAGAGCTTTCGAGGCTTTCGCGGCTTTTTCACCGGGATCGATCTCCCCAGCACAAGATCCTTCCTGCGCCTTCGCTGCGGGATCAGTCTCCCCTTCGAATGCTATTCCGCCTTCTTCGGAAAAGGCTTCCGCACCGCCAGCCGGCGGCACTCCCGTTTCCGGCTCGGAGGCATCACCATCCACCCCGCCGGCTCCCGCTTCCTTCACCTTCTCATTAAGATACATAAATGCATAGCATTTCGCCTGGGCCAGATGTACCGGCTCGGGCGAGTGCATCCTGCGAAGCCTCCTGAATGTCCCCTTGATCTCGTCGATGGTGGCCACAGGATCCTCCTCGGACAGGATGATCCCGTCCGCCCTGCCGGAAAGCTCGAGGGCAAACTGCTCCGTATGCCACAAAAAGCCCAGGGGCACCTCCGCATGATAGGTCCTGCCCCCCTCTTTCTGAAGTTTTCTGTGGATCCTGGAGCCCTCCTGCATGGCCTCCTCGGGATTTGCCCGGTGTCTTACGTCCAGATCACCGCTGCGCAGAATGAATTCCACCAGCCCCCGGACGGAAATATGCAGGATGGGCAGCTCTTTTGTTTCCATAGCTGTATTATACTGTCGAACACCTGTTTGAGCAAGTTGTTCTTGCATTCTTTCTTATATAAATGTAAAGTTACTAAGGAACCGTCACGAAATCACTTTTATGCTTCCTTCGCCGCAGGAACCATATACCGCAGTTTAAGCGGTGAAGAATGTGAAGTTATTTCCGAACAGTTCCTAATGAAAAACCGATTCCGTCCGTGCTTCGGTTTCAAAGAATACTTCAGAGGAGATCATTATGGGAAAGATCATTTATCCGCAGAACTACAAAAGCGAGCTGGGGATCCACGAGACCCAGGTCGCCATTAAGACCGTCAAGGACTGCTTTCAGTCCCATCTGGCTCAGACCCTGAACCTTCAGCGTGTCTCTGCTCCCCTTTTTGTGGATCCGGAAACAGGACTGAACGATAATCTGAACGGCTACGAGCGCCCGGTTTCCTTCGACATCCCGGAACAGAACGGCCGGATAGCGGAGGTGGTCCATTCCCTTGCCAAATGGAAGCGTCAGGCGCTGAAGCGCTACGACTTCCAGGTGGGAGAAGGGATCTACACGGATATGGACGCTATCCGGCGGGACGAGGAGACAGACAATCTGCATTCCATCTATGTGGACCAGTGGGACTGGGAGCTGGTGATGCGGAAAGAAGACCGGAATGAGGAATTCTTAAAGCAGATCGTCCGCAAGGTCTACAGGGCCCTCAGACAGACGGAAAAATACATGGCGATCCAGTATGACTACATTCAGGAAATCCTGCCGAAGGAGATCACCTTCATCACCACAGAGGAGCTGGCAGCCCAGTATCCGGACAAGACACCCAAGGAACGGGAATACAGAGCAGCCCTGAAATACGGCGCCATCTTCTTAATGCATATCGGAGACACCCTGCCGGACGGCAAACCTCATGACGGCCGGGCTCCGGATTATGATGACTGGAAATTAAACGGAGATATCATTGTCTATTACCCCCTGCTTGATATTGCCATGGAGCTCTCTTCCATGGGGATCCGGGTGGACAGGGAGGCGCTGCTCTACCAGCTGGAAAAAGCCGGCTGCATGGAGCGGGAAAAGCTTCCTTTCCAGAGATCCGTCATCGAAGAGACCATTCCCTATACCATCGGAGGAGGCATCGGGCAATCCCGGATCTGTATGTTTTTCTTACGGAAGGCACACATCGGCGAAGTGCAGGTTTCCCTGTGGCCGGAAACGATGATCGAAGAATCAAGAGCAGCTGGTATCGAATTGTTGTAGGGCGTTTTGCGTTAAACGGCGTTTTAACTAATTATTAAATGTCCATTCAAAAATGGCGGAATCCTCGATTTTACTTGGATTCCGCCGTGTTTATTTTTTATGAAAAGAAATGAGCTTCCAGCATCATACACCAGCAGTGATAGATCGGCAGATGCAGCTCCTGGATCAGATAGGTCTCCCGTTCCGGCACGATAACGCATGCTTCTGAATGCTTCTTCAGCTCCCCGCCCTCTCTTCCGGTGAGTCCGATGACCCGGATTCCCATGGCCTTTGCCAGGATCGCGGCATTGATGATGTTTGCGCTGTTGCCGGAGGTAGTGATCCCAAGGAAGACATCACCCTTTCTCCCGAAGCCCAGAAGCTGCTGGGCAAAGGTGAATTTACCGTCCACATCATTTGCATAGGCACTGGATAGCGCCTCGTGGGCCGTCAGCGCCGCTGCGGTAAGGGGTGCCTCCAGCTTTTCTGCAAGCTCTTTCCCGCGAACGGGATCCACTGCCTCAAGGGCCTGTACAAGTTCCGCGGAAATGGGCCTGGGCAGTACAAAGCGCTTCATCAGCTCTCCCACGATATGCTCCGCATCGGCAGCGGAGCCTCCGTTGCCTGCTGCCAGAAGCTTTCCGCCTCCCTGATAGCTCTCCCGGAGCACCAGATAGGCCTTAAGGATCTGCTCCCGGATGGCCTGCAGCTTCTCGTATCGCCTGATCAGGCTCTCCAGATGCTTTTCTTCCGCCATTGCTAAATTCTTATCCATTCTAAGACTCCATTCCGCCGGTGAACAGGGAGAGATCAGGACAGCCCTCCTGGTCCACAAACAAAAACATCAGTTTTTCTACATCTTGTATCTTATCATTCTCCTGCCCCTTCCGTCAATAAGATGCGTTTTGTTCCACTTCCGCAGGCGTTTCATAAAACACTCGTTTTATTTTAATTTGGACCTTTGACACCCCTTTTTGTAGAATATATAATAATAGGAATTAAAAGTAAGGGGTACTTTTATGCAGGATAACAACAATTCCAATGAACAGGTACGTATTGTACAGGAGACCGTAGCAGGCAAAGAGATCACGCTGGCGCATATCATTGCCGGCCCTGCTCCCATCGTATTCACGAAGCTTGGTCTGAATCCCAATATCGACTATCATTCCTCCGCCATCGGGATCATGAACATGACCCCTCCGGAGACTGTGGTCATTGCTTCCGATATCTCCGTGAAGGCTGCGGAGGTGTATCTTGGCTTCGCGGATCGTTTTTCCGGAACACTGATCATTACGGGTGAGCTTTCCTCCGTAGAAGCGGCCATCAAGGAAGTGGTGGAATATTTCCACGACACC
>CAMNLO010000157.1 GCA_946543095.1 uncultured bacterium | reverse complement strand
GAGGGCTTTACATAGCCTCTCCTGCAGAGTTCCTCCGCCATGAGCTGAAGCGCCTCCTGATCCGAGGAGGCGGAAAAGGCCAAAACAATATAACCCATTGACCGGTTTTCCGAAATGGCATTCATAGTCTAAAATTCTACCGATATGAGACGGTTTTTGCAATACCTTTCTGCTATTTCATCAAAACTGCACGAAAAACAGCGGTATTCGGAGCAATATTTCTCATCCCCCTTCATAGCGGATCTGATACAGCGCTTCCCTGGTCTCATAGCCGTCCCCCACAAGGACCCGGACCCGGTACACTCTCCCCTTCCGGAAAGCATCTGCGGGCAGTACCAGGCAGAAATCCCCCTCCGGGGCATATACGGTCCCGTCTCTGATGAGAAGCTGTCTCCCCCGGGCATCCGAGGGCACCACGCAGTCCGAAAAGAAGGACTGCCCTCCTGCAGGGATCCTTTCCTCTCCCGCAGGTTCACTACCCACCGCAAAGCTTTTGAGGGAGAATGCAAAGAGAAACAGGAGCACGGCATACAGCCCGGGATAGAGCTTGTTGGTCTTCCACACATTCTCAAGGATCCGTATGGGATTTCTGACTCTTCTCTCAAAAAGCCTCCTTTTCACGGAGGCTTCCCGGAGGCCCTCAAGGAAACCGGACACCTCCGGATACCGGACCCCCGGATCCTCCGCAGCTGCCTTCAGGATAAAGTCCGAAAGCTTCCCGGAAAGGGAAGGATCCCACTCCCTGATATCCCTGACCCCATAGGGAGGGACATCCGGGGAATTGCCGGTGATCAGATAGTATAACAGGACTCCGAGGCTGTAGGTATCGCATTCCGTCCCCGGTGGCTTTCTACCTGTCTGCAAAAACAACTCCGGTGCGGAAAACCCGGGGGTGCAAAGAAGCCCTGTCCCATCCGCCTCCCTGTTTTCCCCCTCCTGTCTCACGCTTCCGAAATCAAACAGCCGGATCCTGCCGGAGGGCTCTCTGATCAGATTCTCCGGCTTCAGATCCAGATACAAAAGCTTCGGATGCAAAGAGTGGAGAAAGGCCAGCATATCCGCTGCCTCCCGCACATACCGCACCGCCGTCTCAACAGACAGCGATCCTCTTCTTTCCACCAGTTCCCGCAGCGTCTCCCCCTGCAGATACTCCATGATGATGACCCCGTCGCCATCCTCCGTATAGCTGTCATAGAGCACCGGAAAATACCGCTCCGTCTGAGCCGCCAGCATCCTTTTTTCCGTTTCGTAGGAAGCCCTGCCGCCGGGGTTTTTCAGATCGATCCGCTTCATTGCGGCCCTGGTCTCCCGGTGGTGGTCATAGACCTCCCACACCTCTCCGAAGCCCCCGATGCCAAGCCTCCTGATCATTCCATACCGTTGTTCTTTTCTGCTGTCCATAATACCCGATACCCCCTATTCATTTCGTTTTCCTGCTGTTTCCCGGAAGGATCCCACCTGCAGGACCCTTCATTGCACGTTCACAGCGCCCCTTCATCCCCCGGGATCACGTCTGTTTCCCAGATACACCGCGCCGGCATCATCCCTGCTTCCCCGCAGGACCGCCTCCTCAGACAAAGTCCTTAAGCGTCTTGCAAGCATTTCCCCCCGGAGCCTGCCATCCCCTGCCCCAAGGCTTTCCCAAAGCTCCTTATCCGTCAGCCCCCGGTAGAAGCCGTCGGAGCACAAAAGCAGCCCTTCCCCCGGAAACAGCCTTCCCAAACGAAGCTTCGGCATCGGCCCCCTGACGCTGCCGATGCAGGCGGTGAGCCTGCCCTCCCTCAGATCATCCGGAAACAGGCTCTTTGTGCCAAGAAGGCCGATCTTATACAGTCTGCTGTCCCCGCAGTGAAGCGCCAGGAATCTGCCTTTGAACAGACAGGCAAAGCAGACGGTGGTGCCCAGAGAAAAATGTTTGGATGAGCCATAGGCGCAAAGCGCCTCCCTGGCGGAATACAGGGTGCGGTAGGCCGCGTTGGACGCGATCTTCCATTTGTTTTTCGCAAGAGCGGGAACCAAAGAGCGGTACACACACTCCATCAGCCGCTCCGTCAGATACCCGCTGGCCTTCTCTCCTGCCTCCCACCCCCCGATGCCGTCGCAGACAGCCCCGAAGGCCATTTCACCGGCCCCGGTGCGGAGCCGCAGCAAAAACAGGGAATCCTGGTTCAGGACAGAGGAACCGCCCTTTTTCCAATAATATGCAGTGATCATGATTTCCAAAAACCTGATTGAAGCTTTGGGAGAACTCCCATTTAATAGCAATTGATATGCAATCAGAAACGCCTGAAACAGCGATAAAAAAAGCCTAACAGAAATCCCCGGAAAACACAAGGGAGTTATGTTAAGCCATTATAAAAAAACTATAGTTATTGTTTAATGGATGATCCGCATGATGTCATTGAACATGACCACCACCGCAAGGAGCATGAACAGCAAAAAGCCGATGCCATGGATCAGCCCCTCCTTGTCCTGGGGGACGGGCTTGCCCCTGAGCATCTCCACCACAATGAACACCAGCCTTCCCCCGTCTAATGCCGGCAGGGGCAGAAGGTTCATGATCCCCAGGTTCACAGAAAGCAGCACCGTGATATTCACCATGGTCAGAAACACGGACAAAAAGCCGTAGGATTTTGTCTCCTCGTAGCTCTGCCCCACCACGGTGGCGATGCCCACAGGGCCGGAAAGCTCCTTCGGGGAGACCCTCCCCTTGATCAGCATCAGCAGGGATTTGTAGGTGGCCTTGACCCAGTAGCCCACCTCATAGCCGGAATACAGGATCAGCTCCAGAGGATTCCCGGGCTTCTCGTAGCTTCCGGCCCCCAAAAAGCCGAAGTAGTATCTGCCGTCCGCTTCATCATAGAGAGGCGTCAGGGTGACTCTGTTGATCTCACCCGTTTCGGCATCCCGGTATTCCACGTCCACGGGAGAACCAGACCCCAGCATGGAGATCAGGCTCACCTCTCTGTACACATGGATCCGCTCGCCTCCCAGGCGTATGATCTCATCCCCGGGGCCGATGCCGCAGGCCTCCGCCGCGCCGCCTTCGGAAACGTCATAGATGATGGGCTTGTCCGATCCGGTAAAGCCCACCAGGATGAGGGAAAGAAGAAAGGCCAGGATGAAATTGAATATGGGACCCGCCGCCACTGTGGCGAAGCGGTTCCAGACTCCTGCAGAAAGGAAAGCGCCCTCCGTGGTGACATCCTCGTCCTCTCCCTCAAACATACAGGCTCCGCCGATGGGGAAAAGCCGTATGGTGAAGCGGGTCTTCTTTCCGTCCCTGTGGAAGATCACAGGCCCCATTCCAAGGGCGAATTCCACCACATGGATCCCGGACTTCACCCCCACGATATAATGTCCGAACTCGTGGGAAACCACCACGAGGCCGAAGATCAGAATAAACAGTATGATGGTCACGGCAAAAGGCTCTCCAGAAATTCGTGGGTCTCCTCCTCTGTTTCCAGAATATCCTCCAGAGTGGGCTGACCGATATAATCCGCGTTGTCCATGGCTTCCTTGATAAAATCCGTGATCTGCAAAAAGCCGATCTTACGTTCCAGGAAATACTGCACCGCCCGTTCATTGGCGGCGTTATAAACGGTGGGGATATTGCCTCCCTCCTCCATGGCTTCAAAGGCAAGCCTGAGCCCTGCCATGGCCTCCAGATCCGGCTTCTCAAAGGTCAGCTGAGAGATCTGCGTCAGATCCAGGGTGTTGTTCTGCATGGGCTTTCTTGCAGGATAGGTTAAGGCATACTGAATGGGCAGCCGCATATCCGGCACTCCCATCTGGCCGATGACGGCGCCGTCCACGTATTCCACTGCGGAATGCAGGATGCTCTGGGGATGCACCAGGACTTCGATCTGGCTTTTCCTGACGCCGAAGAGCCATCCGGCCTCCATGACCTCCAGGCCCTTGTTCACCATGGTGGCGGAGTCGATGGTGATCTTTCTCCCCATGCTCCAGTTCGGATGCTTTAAGGCATCCTCCACCGTTACATTCATAAGCTCCTCCCTCTTTTTCCCCCGGAAGGGGCCGCCGGAGGCAGTCAGCAGGATCCGCTTGACCTCCTTGCCGCTGCCGGCCTGGAGACACTGGAAAATAGCGCTGTGCTCCGAGTCCACAGGGAAGATCCGAACGCCCCCTCTCTTTGCCATGGGAATGATCAGATGTCCCGCCGTGACCAGGACCTCCTTATTGGAAAGGGCGATATCCTTTTTCGCCTGAATGGCGGCGATGGTGGGCTTTAAGGCGATCATCCCCACCACTGCCATGACCAGCATGGAGGATTCCGGCAGGGTCGCAAGCTCGATCATCCCCTCCATTCCGGAATAGATGTCCGTATCGGTGTCCGGGAGCCTGCTCTTTAATTCCTCCGCAGCCTTCTCATCCATCATGCAGACAGCCCGGGGATGAAACTCCCTGACCTGCGCTTCCATTTTATCCACGTCTGTGTTGGCGGAAAGCCCGCAGACTTTGAAATCCGGCTGATTCCTTACCACATCCAGGGTCTGGGTCCCGATGGAGCCCGTGGAGCCCATGATCACAAGGTTCTTCATTCGCTTCTCCTTACTTGTTCGATAATACCGACAATAATAATGTCAGATAGTATACCACAGGCGCAGTAAAGATGACACTGTCGATCCTGTCCATGATGCCTCCGTGGCCGGGGATCAGATCCGCGTAATCCTTCAGCTTATGATCCCTCTTCATGCCGCTGGCCGCCAGATCTCCGAAGATGGAGGAAAAAGACGCCCCTCCGCAAATCAGCGCAAAGCCCGGCAGGGTAAGCTCCCCAAGGGGCAGCTGTCCGAAATACCGCAGCATGAAACCGTAGCCTGCCCCCAGAAGCATGGAAAACAAAACGCCTCCCACCGCTCCTTCCACGGACTTCCCCGGGGAAAGCTTCGGTGCCAGCTTG
>CAMNLO010000156.1 GCA_946543095.1 uncultured bacterium | reverse complement strand
CATAACACAGGGGGTGTTGCCCATTCTATTTTTCCGAAAGTATCTTTACGCTAATGCGCATTGCGGCGCAATGCGGTATGCGCAGTGCGCCGGGCGGTGCGCGGCGTGCGTTGGGCGCTGCGAGCAGTGCGGTGTGTGCCGGGCGAAGTCCCGCACTACAAAAGCCGGATGTCCGTCAGGGCGCAGCGCTCCCCGGTGAGGGCGATGTAAAGCTTCCCCGGCACTTCCCGGAAGGTGGTGGTGTTGGTGAACTCGATCCCCTCATCAAAGGCCCGGATGATGATCCGATTCCCTCTCCGATAGGCTTCCAGCCCGCACTCCGTTCCCTGTTTATTGGCCTTAAGCCAGCTGTCCCAGTTTTGATGATCGCTGTGTTTCGTCACTTCGATCTGATTGACGGCATCCACAGAGGTCTTCAGGGTCTCGCCGTTCAGGCGGATCAGGGCGTATTCCTCATAGCCCTCCCCCTCTGTCTCGCCGTTTTCCGAAGAAAACAGCACCACATAGGGGCAGTGCCTCACCAGAATGGCGGAGGGCAGACTCATGGAATGAAAGGCCAGCTTCAGCTGCTCCTCCAGCAGGATCCCCCGGGTGGTCTTCGTGCGGAGGCCGTCGATCTGCAGATTCGGAAGATCTCCCTCCATCCTGTTTAAATAGGTGTTCTTTTCCGCGATGCGGGGGATATCCCCCTCTTTAACCCTTTCCCCGGTCTGTTCCACCTCGATGCCGTTTAATCTGCAGTATTCCCCCGTCAGGCCGATATAGGTGTACCGGGAGCTGTCCGGCAGCGCCGCCACCGCCTCTGTGATAAGGCCCTTGTATCTGATCCTCAGCCTGATGTGATCCTCATATCTGGCACAGAGGATCTCGGCGCTATGCTCCCTGCTCTCCGGAGTAAATACGCCTCTGTCCCGATCCGGCTCACTCTTCACCTCCATGGCCCTTGCATGGGTGCTGACGAACCGGCCGTCGAACCAGAGCTCTCCGAATTCCGTGTATCCAAAGGCCTTGATCATCTCCTCATCCCTGTGGACGATCCCGTCATAGGAATCATACAGGATCAGGGAAGGCGCGGAAAAACCGCTGGGGGCATCATTTCTCTCCACACAGTGAAATCTGACCCTGGTGATATTCTCCTCCAAAAGGATCCCCAGGGAGACCGTCTCCCTGTAGGGCCCGCATTCCAGGCTTTTCTCCCTTTCCTTTAAGGTCAGCTTCCCGCCGCCCTCCTGCAGGGTGTATTCCCCGTCTCCCTCGATAAGGCTCACCATAATGGCGCTGAATCTCGGATCATACTGTATGCCTGCCGCCTTGATGAATTCCTCCCTGACGATGAACCTGGGGAAGGGGCCCCGTTTGGGTGTGGAAGAGGTCAATTCATCATAATGCCTTGCCACGGCAATGATCCTTGCGATCTCCGGGATCGCATCCTTCTCCAGATGCTCCGGAGCTCCGCTGCCGTCATATTCCTCAAAACCGTACCGGGCCGCAGTGAGGATCCCCGGATACTCCTTCACTTCCGAAAGCTGCTCCTCTCCTGCCCTGTAGAGCAGCGCCGCGAAATAGATCTCATCACATTCCCGCTCATTCTTTCCTGCGGCCTCTGCGATCATTCTTGCATAGCCCGCAGTCCTTACAGTGCTTCCCGATGAAAGCTGCTCCTGCTTCTCCAGCATCCCAGCGTAGGCTCCGGAGATCTGCTCCGCCAGGGTTCTCGCGCTGCTGTTCTCCTCCCGCATGTGTTTCAGCTCCACCTTATGGACCCACTCCACTGTGTCGTTGATATCCAGGTAGGTGAAAAGATACAGGGAAATGGACACCAGGACCATGGACATGTTCGCGATGGAGATCCCGTAGTAAAAGATCTGAAGGATCCCGCAGACAATGGGGACGAAGAGGTACAAAACCAGAGAGATATACACCAGCCTGCCGAATATCCGTTTATACTGTCTGATCAGGGTATACTGGATCAGGGGACCCAGCACCGGGAAGATATATGCGATGAGAAACCCATGGCCTCTCTGGTACAGGTTATTTTCATCAAAATAGTAATACAGGCCGGTGAAGGCGGAAATAAAGGCAACCGCCATGCCCGTGAGAGCGATGCAATGCACCAGCAGCAGGCGGAGAGGAGGTTTTGTCATGCCTCCCTCATTTAACATCCAGTCCCTGAGATAGAGATTAAAGCCGAGCACCACAGCCGAGGTCATAAAAAAGACCAGGAAATTGGACAGACGTACCATGACATAGGCCGTATATCCCGGCTGTCCCGCCCAGATATATGCCTGCCTGTCAGACCAGAGCAGGAGTATGGCCATCAGCTCCATCATCAGCAGGATCTTTCTCCTGCTCTCAGACAGGAATCTGGTCATCAGAAGCAGCAGCGCGATGGAGGCGCAGGCGCCGCATAATAACAACATGATGTCCAGCTGGTTTTCCCTGATCAGTCCGTACATAGATAAATCCTTTTGCGTCCTTTATCTGTGAAGAATGAAAAACTCCTGCAGCTTTTCCAGAAGCTCTTCCCTTTTAATGCTCTTTAAAAAATACCCCTCCGGCTTTAAGGACAGCACCTGCATCACGCTCTCCTTATCACTTTTTCCCGTGAGAAACATCACCGGGATGCTTCTGGTGTCCGGATCGCTCCTTAACATCTCCAGCACCTGGGGGCCGTTTGTCACAGGCATCTCATGATCCAGAAGGATCAGATCCACGGAGTTATTCCCCAGCCATTTTAACCCCTGCAGACCGGAGCTGGCCATGGAAACCTTGTAGGTGTCCTTCAGCCATTCCCTCACCAGTCCCAGATATCTGGGATCATCATCGATGACCAGAATACTCTTTAAGAATTCGCCGGAATTCAGCCTTCTGAAATACTCCACCACCGTGTCCACATAATCATCATTATTGATGGGCCGGATAAAGGACTTATAGATCACGGCATCCGGAATATTCTGTTTCAGGATCCTGGTCTCCTCCTCTTCTCCCACGGTGATGAGCTTTACCTTCTGCTCCTGCAGCTTATCCGAAAGGAAGTGGAGGGCATCCCTGGGAGGCATCTCATGGCTGTCCAGGATCAGGGCCGCCAGCTGGCAGTTCCTGAAAAAAAGATTGATGGAGTCCACATCCAGGGTCACGAATTCGCATCCGATCCCCATTTTTTCCACCTTGCCCTTCAGAACACGTACAAGAAAGGCCTCCTTGGTTCCCAAAATGATCATTTTATCCTGCACGGTATTTCTTCCTTTCCTGTCAGCCCATCAGCTGTTCCATCTCATCCCAGGCAAAATTCTTCAAAAGATTCTCCAGCCTGTTCATCTTTTCCTCATCCCCGGGAGACAGTCTGTATTCCTTCAGCTGGGTAAGCACCATGTCCACCGCGTCATAATCCATCTGGGGGATGGCATCCCGCAGCACGCCATAGGCATCCTCCAGCATCTCCGCGGAGATCTCCTCCTTACCGGAAACCTCTTCCTTTTGCTGCAGTCTTCCAAGTTTTTCCTCCAGGGAGCGAAAGCCCTTCTGCAGTTCATCCGTATGCTCATGGATAAAGTCCATATCCCTGTGGTTTCCGGCATCCTCCAGGCTCTCCGCAAGGCGGGACAGCCCTGATGCGCCGATGATCCTGGCGGAGGTCTTGATGGCATGGACCTTCACGGTGTAGAGCTTCAGATCCCCCGCCCTGTAGGCATCTTCGATGGTCTTCAGGGTGTCCAGAATAGTGTCGTGAAACAGGTTCAAAGAGAAGATATACGCGGAGACGCCGCCGGAAGCCTCGATCCCCTCCTCTGTGTTGATCTCCGGGATCTCATTGACCCATTGCAGCTCATCAGGCAGCTCCTGAAGATCCTCCACCGCATCCCCGGCGGAAGGCTTTTCGTAGATATTCTCCGGCAGCTGCTTCATGATGGCTCTCTCCAGGGCCACGCTGTCAATGGGCTTTGTCAGATATCCGGTAAAGCCCTTGGAAAGATAGAATTCCTCCCCCAGAGTGGAGTTTGCGGTGAGGGCAAAGACCGGGAGATCCGGATGGGTCTTCCGGATCTGCTCCAGGGTTTCCACCCCGTCCATTCCGGGCATCATATGATCCAGAAGCACCACATTGAAGCTGCCGTATTTGATCTTCTCCAGGCACTCCTCCCCGCTTTTTGCAGTGGTGACAAACATCTTTGTAGCCTTTAATAATCCCTTGATAACGTTTAAGTTCATGGGGTTGTCGTCCACCACCAAAACATCCGCGTCCGGGGCCACAAACTGGGGCACATAGGGTCCCTTCACCTTGTTCTCATCCTGCTCTTTGAAGACTCCCACAGTCTTCCCGTCGATGATCTTCTGGGTCAGGGTCAGGAGGAATTCGCTTCCCTCTCCGTATACGCTCTCGCACCAGAGCCTTCCGCCCATCAGCTCGGCGAAACGCCTGGAGATATCCAAGCCAAGGCCCGTCCCCTGGATCCCGCTGTTCTTCGACTCATCCAGTCTTTCATAGGCGGTGAACAGCTTTTCCATATCCTCCTGCTTTACGCCAATGCCCGTATCCTTTACGGAAAACTTCAGGGTTACCTCTTCCTCGCTCTTTGCCTCCACCGAAACGCTTAAGGTGAAGCCCCCCTCCTTTGTGTACTTCACTGCGTTGGTCAGAAGGTTTAAAACGATCTGGCGGATCTTGCCCATATCTCCGAAGAGCCTGACGGGCAGGCTCTCGTCCACCCTTGCTTCGAAATACAGATCCTTCTCATCGCTTTTTACCCGGATCATGGAGATCAGGGAGCGAAGAAAATCCGCCGTATCGTATTCCTGCTCCACCAGATGCATCTTTCCGGACTCGATCTTGGAGATGTCCAAAAGGTCATTGATCAGAGAAAGCAAAGATTCCGAAGCGTTTTTGATATCCAGGGCATATCCCACCACCGACAGGAAATATGGCTT
>CAMNLO010000155.1 GCA_946543095.1 uncultured bacterium | reverse complement strand
CGGACTGCGCCTAGCCATCGACACCATGACGGACCTGATCGACGACATCCACTATGACGTGATCGTGGGGGCGGAATCCAGAGGCTTTGTATTCGGCATGCCCATTGCCTATAACGAGAGAAAGCCCTTTGTCATGGTGAGAAAGAAGGGCAAGCTCCCCAGGCAGACCGTTTCCGAGAAGTACGAGCTGGAATACGGCACAGCCGAGATCGAAATGCACACCGACGCCATCAAGCCCGGCCAGAGAGTGGTCATCGTGGACGATCTTGTGGCCACGGGCGGGACCCTGGAAGCCACGGCCAAGCTGGTGGAAAAGCTGGGAGGCAAGGTGGTGGCCATTGTGGTCTTAATGGAGCTTTCAGGCTTAAACGGCAGGGAAAGGCTGAAGAACTACAGGCTGGAATCCGCCATTAAATACGAAGGCAAATAAACTGACATTCGAGGAACAAAGGACTTGACCGAAGAGAGGGCAGCGGTACAATCGAAAACCCCGGAGGAGCTGTACGCAGAGCTGATCGAGAGGGTAAAAAAGTACCATCCTTCCGATGACATTTCGCTGATCGAGAAGGCTTATCTTCTTGCGGCCAAAGCTCATGAGGGGCAGCTGAGACGCTCCGGGGAGCCCTACATTACCCACCCCCTGCAGGTGGCGCTGATCCTGGCGGAGCTGGAGCTGGACAAGGAGTCCATTGCCGCCGGGATCCTTCATGATGTGGTGGAGGACACGGGGATCTCCATGCAGGCCATCGAGCAGGAATTCGGCAAGGATGTGGCACTGCTTGTGGACGGGGTCACAAAGCTGCAGCAGCTGCCCATGGAGTATCACGGGGGGGGAAGCCTATCCCACGACAAGAATGAGGAGCGGCTGGAGCTGCAGGCGGAGAATCTCAGGAAGATGTTCCTTGCCATGGCAAAGGACATCCGGGTCATCTTGATCAAGCTGGCGGACCGTCTCCACAATATGCGCACCCTCCGCTACCAGCCCCCGGAAAAGCAGAAGCGGATCGCCAGGGAGACCCTGGATATCTATTCTCCTCTTGCGGAGCGCCTGGGGATCGCCAGGATCCAGATCGAACTGGATGATCTCTCCTTAAAATATCTGGAGCCAGACATCTATTATGAGCTGGTGGAAAAGATCAGCGCCAGAAAGAGCGAGCGGGAAGCCTTTATCAACAAGGTGGCGGGAGAGATTGAAAATCACCTGAAGGAGGCGGGGATCAAAAACGCCCAGATCTCCGGCAGGGCAAAGCATTTCTTCAGCATCTACAAGAAAATGGTGAACCGGGGGAAATCCCTGGATCAGATCTATGATCTTTTCGCAGTCAGGATCATCGTGGAAACGGTGAAGGACTGCTACGGGGCGCTGGGAGTGATCCACGAGATGTACAAGCCCATTCCCGGCCGTTTCAAGGATTATATCGCAATGCCGAAGGCGAATATGTATCAGTCTCTGCATACGACCCTTATCGGCTCCGACGGACGGCCCTTCGAGGTCCAGATCCGTACCTACGACATGCACAGAGCCGCCGAATACGGAATCGCGGCCCACTGGAAATACAAGGAGGCCTCCGACGGCAAGGGCGCCGGGAAGGATGAGGAAGAGGCGAAGCTGGCCTGGCTCAGGCAGATCCTGGAATGGCAGCAGGATATGTCGGACAACAGGGAGTTCTTAAGCCTTTTGAAGGATGATCTGAACCTCTTTTCCGATAAGGTCTATTGCTTCACCCCCGGCGGGGATGTGAAGAATCTGCCTGCGGGGAGTACTCCCATTGATTTCGCCTACAGCATTCATTCCGCCGTGGGCAACAAGATGGTCGGCGCCAGGGTCAACGGCAGGCTTGTTACCATTGATTACGAGATCAAAAACGGCGACCGCATCGAGATCCTTACCAGCCAGAATTCTAAGGGCCCCAGCCGCGACTGGCTTTCCATCGTCAAATCCACCCAGGCAAAATCCAAGATCAACCAGTGGTTCAAGGCGGAACGCAGAGAGGATAATATCGAGCGGGGCAAGGAAGCCGTGAACACCTACTGCAGAGCCAGAGGCATCGAGCTCTCCGCACTGATGGAGAAGGAGCTGGTGGACAGGGTGGTGCGCAAATATGGCTTTTCCGACTGGAATTCCATTCTTGCGGCCATCGGCCACGGAGGCTTAAAGGAAGGCCAGATCGTCAATAAGTTAAGAGAGCTGTACGAGGAGACCCACAAGCGCATCCTTACCAATGAAGAGGTGCTGCAGTCCATCGAGGACGTGAGCATCCGCCATACCCCCTCCCCCCGTTCCGGCTCCGGCATCATCGTAAAGGGCATCGCGGATATTTCCGTAAGGTTTTCCAAGTGCTGCTCCCCGGTGCCGGGAGACGAGATCGTGGGCTTTGTCACAAGAGGCAGGGGGGTCTCCATCCACCGGACCGACTGTGTGAACATCGTAAACCTTCCCGAATTCGACCGTGTCCGTCTGATCGAGGCGGAATGGCAGGAGGGGAGCGATGAAGGGGAAGAGAAGTATGTGGCGGAGATCCGGATCTACGCCGCCGACAGGCCGGGGCTTTTGGCGGATATCTCCCGCACCATGACAGAGAAGGGCATCAGCATCCAGAGCCTGAACACCAGGACCAATAAGAGGGGACAGGCCACTTTGGATATGACCTTTGAGACCGGGGGCCGGGAGGAGCTGAGGAATATCATCGACAAGCTGAGGAATATCGAGAGCGTGCAGGATATCGAGCGGACCAGTGGGTGATGGCTAAATAAAGTTATGTAAACCTGAACAACAGAACAGCGAATTGAGTTATGTAAACTATAAAGGCAGAATCGAGATAAAGTTATGTAAACTATTATCTTAATGTTTAGATTAGAGTTATGTTAACTTAAAAGAGGCATAGCATTCAGAAATATCCAAATCAGAATAGAATGACTGCTTTAAGTTATGTTAATTGGAACATGGATGAAGAAATAAATTTATGTTAACTGGAACAGGGATTAAGAGATTGAGTTATGTTAACTGAAACAGAGATTAAGAAATTTAGTTATGTAAACTCCTGATCAGGCACAGCGTTTAAATTATGTTAACCACCAGGTTGAGTGAGGAATCCCATGACTGACAATATCGAGATCAAATCCATGATCGTATCCCCGGCAGCCACCAACTGCTATTTCTTCCACCTAAAAGGAAATATCGAAGCCATTTGCGTTGACCCGGGGGACAGGGGAGAGGATATCGCGAATGCCCTGGAAGAGGAAGGCCTGAAGCTTTCCGCCATTCTCTTAACCCATGGCCATTTTGACCATATCCTGGGGGTGGAGGCCTTAAAGAGGCGCTTCGGGGCAAAGGTCTATGCACCGAAGGCGGAGCAGAGGGTTCTTCACGATCCCGCCTTAAACCTTTCCGGCGACTGGATCGGAATGCCCTGTACTCTGGATGCGGATGAGTATCTGGAGGACAACGCAGTGATCCGGGAAGCGGGCTTTGAGATCCATATGCTCTTAACGCCGGGCCACACCGAGGGCGGTGCCTGCTTTTATCTGCCGGCGGAGGGGATCTGCTTCACGGGAGATACCGTGTTCCGCGCCTCCATCGGCCGCACGGATCTGCCTACCGGGAATTATGAGATGCTGATCGATTCCATCCGCAGCCGGATCATGCCGCTGCCTGAGGACACCGTCCTGCTTCCCGGCCATGAGGGCACCTCCGTGCTGGAATGGGAGAAGCTCCATAACCCTTATTTCCGGGGTGATGATGAACCGTGATCACAGTTTTTTCCGAAGACGAAAGCTTTCATTATGACATTCATTCTCTGATCCAGGCCTTTTATCCGGGAGAGGAGATCAAAGTCCGGGGAGATATCCCGGCAGCGGAAGCGGATTATGCGCTGGAAACGGAGGTTTCCGGCGATAAGCTGCTTCTTTCTTTTTGGGGGAAAAGCGGAGCTGACGAAGGGCAGCAGAGAAATGGGGCCGCATCAGCTGATGAAAGTTATGTAAACCGACCTCACAAACTTGAATCTGAGCTTCCCGCCGACGCCCCGCGTCCCATCGTTAAAAGCGAGATCAAGCGCCTGATCTACCGTGCCCTTTCCGGATGGCTTCAGATCTCCCTTCCCTGGGGGACCCTCACCGGGATCCGCCCTACCAGGATCGCCATGGATCTTTTAAAGCAGGGAGAGAGCGGGGAAAAGGTATTGTCCCGGATGGAGGACTGGTATCTGGCTTCCCCCAAAAAAGCGGCCCTGTCTTTGGAGATCGCATCCAGGGAAAAGGCATTCATCGAACAGATCGCCCATCCCGCAGGCTACAGCCTTTATATCGGCATTCCCTTCTGCCCTACGAGATGCCTGTATTGTTCCTTTGCATCAAATCCCATGGTACAAAATAAAAAGACCGGAAGACCCATGTATGTGGCGGAATACCTGGAGGCCCTCTTCAGGGAGCTGGAATTCTGCTCAGATATGACAAAGGGCAGGCCCCTGGACAGCCTCTATATCGGCGGAGGCACTCCCACGGCTTTATCAGAGGAGGAGCTTGAGCAGCTTCTGATCAGGGTGCGTAAGCTGTATCCCGTGATCCTTTCCGAGTTCACAATAGAGGCCGGCAGGCCGGATTCCATCACGGAAAGGAAGCTTGCCCTGATGAAGGAATACGGTGCCACAAGGATCTCCGTAAACCCCCAGACCATGAATCAGAAGACCCTGGAGAGTATCGGCAGGAAGCACACGGTGGAGCAGGTGAGGGATGCCTTTTTCCTGGCAAGAGCCATGGGCTTTTCCAATATCAATATGGATCTGATCCTGGGGCTTCCCGGGGAAAGAAGAGCGGATGTGGAGCATACCTTAGAAGAGATCAAGGCTCTGGCCCCGGATTCCCTCACAGTCCATTCCCTGGCGGTGAAGCGGGCTTCCAAGCTGAGAGAGCTTCTGGATGAGGAACGGGAGAAGGGGGGATCCACCAGGGGGGGCCTGGAAAACTCCGAGAGCCTTGTGGAGCTTGCGGAACAGGCAG
>CAMNLO010000154.1 GCA_946543095.1 uncultured bacterium | reverse complement strand
TTTCTATTTTATACCTTTCTCGATCATGCTACAAATGTACGCCATTCAGATGTTGCATTCCCTTATGGTTTCCCGTATAGTACAGATTGCATGACGATTCATAACCGGATCCGGGAATCGCTGCCAGATTGCCGATTCCGATATGGGACCTGCGAAAGATCCGTACACATGAGGAAGAGGCAAAGGATACCCTGAAGGCCTGGTGCAGAAAAAATCCGGCGAAAACAGAGGCCCGGGAGATCAGCCAAAGGATCGACGATCTGAAAGGCTTCTATCTGCCCTCAGAGTGGTCAGGGCCCTGGGGATCGCCATCATGGTGATCTTTTTACCCGTGATCTTTGCGCTGATCCTCAACGGCTTCAATTTCTCCGGGATCAATCTGGGCGGCTCCTCGGTCTGGTTTTGTCTTGCCGTTCCCCTGACTCCTGTTTTTCTGGTAAAATACGGAAGAATGGATATCTATGACAATCTTGGTATCCTGTTTTTATTCTGCACGATGGTCTATCTGACTGCTTTCGGGTTCGGAGAGTAAATATGACTGCCTTGTGATACCGGTTCCGACAAAGTATAATAATTCAGATGGACGCTTTCTTCGCTTCCCGAAAATAATGGACCGGATCAATTCAGGGGCCTGCACATTCATCGAAAACAGAGGATTCACTCATGACCGACTACGTATTAAGCTGCTGTTCGCCATGTGATCTGCCAAAAGAATATTTTAAGGAGCACGATCTTAAGCTGCTGTATTTTCATTTCGAATTGGGAAATGACACCTATCAGGATGACATGGGAGAATCCATCGCTCCCCACGAGCTCTTCAGCAGGATGCTTGCGGGAGAGATCACGAAAACCAGTCAGGCGAGTCCCGCTGAATACGAAGAATTCTTTGAAGCGTTTCTGAAAGAGGGAAAGGATGTTTTACACATAACACTTTCCGGCGGTCTTTCCGGCACGGTGAATTCCGCTCGTCTTGCGGCACAGGCGCTGGAAGAGAGATACCCTGAGAGAAAAGTGCTGGTGGCCGATTCTCTGGGCGCGTCCGCCGGCTACGGCTTACTGATGGACTATCTTGTGGAGAAACGGGATCAGGGGGCAGGCATCGAAGAATTATATGCTTATGCGGAGGAGATCAAGCTTAACATCCATCACTGGTTTTTCTCGACAGATCTCACCTTTTATATCCGGGGAGGACGTGTTTCCAAGGCTGCCGGTATGATCGGCACCATGTTAAAGATATGCCCCCTGCTCAATGTGGACAGCGACGGATTACTCATTCCCAGAGAGAAGGTCAGAGGGAAAAAACAGGTCTCCAAACGGATTGTGACGAAGATGCTGGAGCACGCGGAGGGCGGTGCGGATTACAGCGGCAGATGCTTTATCTCCCACTCGGACTGCTACGAGGATGCCAGGAATGTGGCCGATATGATCGAGGCTGCTTTCCCGAAGCTTTACGGAAAGGTCCGGATCTTTCCCATCTGTGCCACCGTCGGAAGCCATACCGGCCCGGGCACTGTGGCCCTGTTTTTCATGGGGGACAGGCGGACCAAATAAACAGAGCCGTTTTACTCCCCATTCCGGAGCATAAGCGACGGGGCGATCCAAATATCAGATTTGGATCTGCCATCAGGCGATTTGTGACGCTCCGACACAAATCGCGAGCTGAAGCTTTGCTTCAGGTTGTGAAAAAACAGTGCTTCGGCATGTTTTTTCACACTTCCTTACATGCCGCTTTAGCGGCAGCCCATACCAAACCGCAGAGCGGTTTGCCTTAGAGAATTCGCGTATGCGGATTCTCTGATGGGATCAGTGTGATTTGGGCCGCTCTGCGGCACAAATACGGGTATGAAAAAACTGCTATCGAGCAGTTTTTTCATACTACTCCCCCTCTGACAGATAGAGCTGCCTGACCGTTTCCAGGGCGATGCTCTCCCCATCCTCCAGGATCAGTTTCCGCTCATATTCATCCAGCTTTTTCAGGCTGCCTCTTACGCTTTGATAGGATCCGCCCTCCTTCTTCTCATCCGCCCGGAAACAGATAATGGACACAACGGGATGCTCTCCCTTTGCCAGCTGCTCCCGGATCCGGCTCAGCGTATTATCCAGCTCCAGGAACCGGTCCTCTGTAAAGATCAGATCCTCATCCACAAATCTGGCCTCCTCCTCTACCGCGTCTTCATACCCTGTCAGCGCGGCGAAGGGGGAAAACTGCGCGGCCCGCTTTTCCGGCGCCATTTGCGGATGGTTTATGGAAATATGGTGGGGATGGTCGATGATATCACTGTACATGTTTTCCGATATACCCAGGCTCAAGCTCTTCTGTGGCCTCCGATCTGATTGTTCCGGTCAATGGTTGTGGCGCCCTCTTCCAGGTTCATTCCTTTCAGGATCGCATTCTTGCCAAATCGTTTTTTGATCTCGATCTCGGCCTTCTGCATGCGTTTTTCCCTCTCCAGCGCCTGCTGTTCTTCCTGTCTTGCCCGCTCGATGGCAGCATAATCCGTAAAGAGCTCCAGCTGCTCGTACTGCGGCTCTTCCGGAGGAAGCTCCGATTCTTTGACCACATTGTTTGCCACAATATTTACTCTGCGGATCAGCAGCTCTGTATTTATGATCCGATCGTACAGCTCCATTGAGGCATCCACGATCTTTCTGGCAGAGCTCGTATGCTTTCCAAGACGGATCGTCCCGTGGGCGTGCTTTGGTACCTGCCGCCCGTAAAAATCTGTCGTGATCTTCCCATGATAACGGCTTCGTCTTGCAGGATCCGTAAGATTTTCGATATCGTATCCGACTGTCAGCACTATGGAGTCGCAGACCAGTCCCTTTTCCACCAGACTTAACGCCAGAAGATCCGCCATCTCCCGGACGATCAGCTTTCCTTTTCCGGATTCATAGGGACAATGGAGCACCTGACCGCTGCCAAGGCTGCTGCTCTCCGGCTGATAGGCTTTGATCTCTGCGATGGTACAGGGCTCCCATCCCCAGGCATGGTCGATCAGAAGCTCCGCATTAACGCCGAACAGCTTATAGAGCAGCTCTTCACCCTGTCTTCCTCCTCTCTCGGAGCACCGGGCGATATCTCCCATGGTAAAAAGACCATTCTCCTCAAGCTTTCTCGCGTAGCCCCTTCCCACCCGCCAGAAATCCGTCAGGGGAGTATGACTCCAGAGCGTTTCCCTGTAGCTCCTCTCCGTCAGCTCCGCGATCCTGACCCCGTCCGCATCCGCCTCCACATGCTTTGCCATGATATCCATGGCCACCTTCGCCAGATAGAGGTTTGTACCGATGCCGGCTGTGGCCGTGATCCCCGTTTCCGTAAGCACCTCCCGGATCAGCTTCTTCGTCAGTTCCTTCGGGGTCAGTCCGTAAGTGCCCAGATAGGCGGTCGCGTCGATGAATACCTCGTCGATGCTATACACATGGATATCCTCCGGAGCAATGTATTTCAGGTAGATCCCATAGATCCGGGTGCTGTACTCCATGTATTTCGCCATATGGGGCGGGATGACATGGAAATCCAGTTTCAGGGACGGGTCCTTCAATTCCTCCGCGTCCCGGGATGCTCCTGAGAATCTGTGTCCCGGAGCCCTTCCCATGCGCTCCCGGTTGATCTGTTCTACCGACCGGATGACCTCGAAGAGCCTTGCGCGGCCGGAGATCCCATAGGCCTTCAGCGAGGGCGAGACCGCAAGGCAGATGGTTTTTGCAGTACGGGACTGATCCGCCACCACGAGATGGGTGGTCAGCGGATCAAAGCCGTTCTCCCGGCATTCCACGGAGGCGTAGAAGGATTTCAGATCGATGGCGAGATAGGTGCGGTCTTTTGTCATTGGATTCCGGATCGCCTGCACGTCCTTTGCTTTTGTGATATCTTCTCTGCTGGAATATTTTGCTTAAAATCTTTCATTTTTCCGCCATATTATTTTCGTGATCACGAACAGTTGATGGGTCTATTTCCAGCGGATCTGCTGCTCGAGTATCAGGACAAATTCCTCCAGCAGCTGTTTTTCCCGAAGACATCTATGCAGGGCAAGCCGCTATCAGTCTTTCCCGTGCATCGGGATTGTTACCGATAATTGCTCCCACCTTTTTACATGACTTCATTTCCGGACATGCGCCGCAGGTTTCCACCTGTTTTTCTCCCGCACACTGCCTGATCGGACATAAGGAATCGCAGTACACAGTCTTGGGTCCCGGAATACGGCAGCCGGAGCAGTTGATCATTTCAGGTGTGATCTCCACTCCATTCAGCTCCGACCATTCCTTCGACACCTTTTTCCGCAGCTCATCATCGTTTCTTACTGTCGCCAGACGGGCTTCGCAGGTCTCACAGTCCAGTCCGCAATATGCAATGTAATCATTCATGCTCCAGGTCCTCCCTCTCGATATTCTCAATGAATGCTCCACATCTGTTGGCAGGAAACCGATTGCCTTATCAAACGGCGGGTATTCTCCTTGGCTGCCATGCCGGCTCTAATGACCTCTGTGCTTCTCCTTCTTTTTTTGCTGCTTCAGGTCAAACTGCTTTTGTTTTTCAGCTTCCCTCATTTCCCTGCTGGTCTGTCTGCGTTCCGTCTTCATTTCTTCGCGCTGCTTCTTAAGGGCCTGCTGTGACCTGGTCCCGATGCCGGTATGCAGCATCTGTTTCCTTGCATTTCTCAGTCTTTTCTTTGGATTATCCGCAGTCTGTTTCTGTTCAAACTTCACAGCCGGACTGAATCTCAACCCGTAAAAATGACTGATGATAAAATCCCGGACCTCGTAATCCTTTGGCTCTGCTCCAAATGTCACTTTACATACCGACAGCTCACCGTCTGATACCCGTTCAAAAACCCCGACCCAGAACGGATCCTCAAAAAACACCGTAAGTTTTCCCATATTACCGATCGATCGGGAAGAATCGTCATAGCCATTCATTCTATTCCTCCATAAGTCAACGGGTAAGTCAATGGGGACGCTTCCAATGCCGTTAAGTTAAGAAATTCGTCCTCTGCATAACCAGTATCCGAGATCGA
>CAMNLO010000153.1 GCA_946543095.1 uncultured bacterium | reverse complement strand
CTTTTGTCCGGATCCGCTAAAACAGTCCCGGAAAGAGAAACTGCGGGATCGCAAGCCAAAGGTTCGGCAAAAACAGCATCAGAAGCAGCACCGCCACGGAGCTTAAGAAATAGGGAAGGGTCCCCCAGAAGCCTTCTTCAATACTGATGCCGGATATGGAGGAGGCCAACAAGAGGCAGAGTCCGTAGGGCGGCGTGACAAGTCCCAGCGCCAGGGTCACGATGATGATCAGTCCTAAGATAATGGGGCTGATGCCAAGGGCCGTGGCGGAGGGCAGGATGATGGGGACAAACAGGATCATGGCAGGGACCGCGTCCATGAAGGTCCCCACAAAGAGGAAGAATGCCACCACCACCAGAAGGAAGATCAGCCAGCCTCCGGGAAGGCTCGTAAAGAAGCCCTGAACGATCCTGTTGAGCTGATAATAGGCAAGAAGCTCTCCCAGAGCGTTGGCCGTGGCCAGCGCAAAGAGGGACAGGGACGCCATTTTCATGGTCTCGATCAGGATCCTGGGAAGATTCCTGATCTTAATGGTCTTGTAAAAGAAAATGCCCACTAACAGCGCATAGATGCAGCAGAAGGCGGCGGATTCCGTGGGGGTAAAGAGCCCGGACACAATGCCTCCGATCAGGATGATGGGGGTCAAAAGCGCCGGCATGGAGATCAGCGTGTGCTTGATGGCCGTCTTCAGGGGAACCTTCTCACTCTGGGGGAAATTCTTCTTTTTGCTGTAGAATTTCACCACGCCCATCTGGGCCAGACCCAGAAGGATCCCGGGGACAATGCCGCACATGAACAGCGCTCCCGTGGACACATTGGCGATGCCGGAATAGACCACCATGGTGATGCTGGGAGGGATAATGGAGCCTAAGGTGGAGGATGCCGCGGTGACACCCACGCTGGTTCCCTTATCATAACCCTGTTTTTCCATGGCGGGGATAAAGATCTTACCCACCCCGGAGGTGTCCGCCTGGGAGGAGCCGGAGATCCCGGCAAAGACCATGCTCACCAGAACATTGGCGTAAGCCAGACCGCCCTTAAAATGTCCCACCAGATCGCAGATGCACTCGATGAGCTTTTCCGTGATCTCCCCTTCGTTCATCAGGTTTGCCGCCAGGATAAACAAAGGCACCGCCAGCAGCGTGAAGCTGTTTAAGCCGTTGAACATCTTTGTGAACACCACGGTGTTCGGGATATCGGGAAGGGCTGCGATACCGGTGAAGGAAACAACGCCCAGGGCAAAAGAAATGGGGACTCCGATGGCCACAAAGCCGATAAACATGATTACAAGGATTACACCAAGCATTATCTGCTACCTCCCTTCTACTCTTCTTTCGTGACTTCGGCTTTTCCTGTCAGAATGCCGATCTCCTGTATGATCTGATACAGAAGATAGATGGAAGAGGTCAGGCCGCAGAGAGGCAGACACAGCCAGGTAGGGCCTCTGTTAAAGCTGGGAATATTGATCCATTTGTAATTCCAGAACTGTTTTGTGATCTGAATCCCGTAATAGCACATCAGAACAGTGAAGCTGAGCATGATCAGTGAGATCAGAAGCCTCAGTACCCCCTTCGCTTTCTCGCTTTTTATCATGTCCAGAAAAGAGGTGAACGCAAAATGGGCTCTGGCATGAACCATCGCCGCAGCCCCCATAAACACTGCCCAGATAAAGGAGTACATGGAGACCTCCTCCGTCCACATGGCGGCAATACTCAGATATCTGCAGATCATCTGCGTCACCACCGACACAAGAAAGATGCTCAAAAACAGACCCCCTATGGCGATCTGGATCTTCTGCATCGTGTCAATCGCCTTTTTCATTATTTGCCTCAGCCCTTTCCTACAGAGAAAAGAAGTAAGCCGGGCAGAGGAAACCCCTCTGCCCGGCAAAGCGGTCTTATTTTGCGTTGCGGATCATGTCCAGCTGCTCCTGCATATTGTTGTCGGCAGCAAACTTGTCCTGGATCGGGATGGCCAGAGCCTTGAAGGCATCGATATCGATGTCCTTGAACTCCGTGATGACAGCGCCGTCATCAATGGCCTTCTGCTTGGACTCGTCAAACATCCTGTAGGTGATGGCTCTCTCTTCTGCGGTGCAGGCTTCCACTGCCTCATTGAGCCAGCCCTTCTGCTCGTCGGTCAGAGCGTCATACTTATTGCCGTCCATGAGGAACAGACGGGTGGTGAAATCGTGATGGGTCTCGGAAATGTACTTGCCGTTGGGAGTCTTGTGGTGCTCCTTTAAGGTCAGGTTCGTGTAGTCGTTCTCGGCACCGTCCACAACGCCCTGCTGCAGAGCCTGATACAGCTCGCCCCAGGCCACGGTGGTGGGGATGGCGCCGCAGGCCTTGAAGAAATCCTGCTGCACGGAGGCGGACTGGGTTCTGATGCTTAAACCCTTCAGATCTTCGGGCTTGGTCACCGCCTGCTTTGCGTACACATCCCTGACGGAGCTGCTCCAGTAGCTCATGATACGGAACTGGTTGTTGGTCTTCTCCTTCACGATGTCTCTCATGGCAGCGCCGAAATCACCGTCCAGGCACTTCTCCCAGTGGTCAAAGCTGTCGAAGAGATACTCCAGAGAGAAGATATCGATCTCCGGCACGCCGATGGCGGTCATGAAGCCGGGGGAGGACACCACCAGGTCGGCTGCGCCCATCTGCAGCTTCTCCACGAGCTCGGACTCGTTCTCGCCCAGGGTTCCCTTGTGGACTGTTACGGCGATCTTGCCTCCGGACTTCTCTTCCAGCACCTCTTTTAACTTATCCAGGCCGTAGTTATAGGGGTTGGTGGCATCTGTGGCGTTGGAGGCCACGATGAGGGTCAGCTCCGCATCCGCGGCAGGAGCTGCAGCCTGACCGGCGTCAGCTGCGGGTGCGGCGCTTCCGGCATCGGCTGCAGGTGCACCGGGTGCTGTTGTGGAGCATCCGGCCAGAGTCGCGATGACCATGGCGGAAGCGAGCAGCATGGAAATGACTTTCTTTTTCATGTTAGTCTCCCTGCCGAGCACTTGGTGTGAGGCCGGCAAAGCAGATCCTTGATCTGCCGATGCCATCCGGATCGGGGCTCGGCGCCGATCCGGGTCTGAAAGAAACACATATCAGAGTTTTCTTTCAGACTCCTCTTTGAATGGTTTATCATTACCCGGAGAAGCTCTCCGACAGCAATCTATGGTTTACCATAATATGCCAAGTTCTATCTTAACAGCTGGAGCATGCAAACACAACAGGGATTTATTGGTTTTTGGGCAATTCCTCCATGGCATGGATCATGTTCACCACAAACCGGTGGGTGGGGGCAGGTACGCCGCATTTCTCCGCGGCTCTCACCACGGACCCGGAAATGGTCTCCACCTCTGTTTTCCTGCCGGCCCTGAGATCCGCGCAGATGCTGGTGATCCCCTCCGGAGAGCCCTCGGAGGTCTTTCTTACCTTCTCGAGGATCGCGCCCTCCTCCGCCGCAAGGCCCAATCCCCTGGCCACGGCGGCGGCTTCCCTGACTAACTGCTCCACTAAGGCATAGGCATATTCATTCTGCGTGGGATAACCCATGGGACAGGACAACAGAGCCGTCACCGCAGACAGTGAGACATTGGTGAACATCTTGTCCCAGATCAGCTGCTGTATGTTCTCTCTGATCTCAGCCTGAAAGCCGCAGGCATCCATAGTTTCCTTCAGCTTCGGCAGAAATCCCTTTTCGTCCGGCACCAGCATGCCGATATTGGTCTCCCCTTCTCCCCCGTGGCGCACATGGCCGGGACCCAGCACCGCTCCGTTGTCGTTGGTGGTGCCGATGATGATCCGCTCAAGGGGCGCGAACTCCTGCAGGATATCCTCATGGCCGGACCCGTTCTGCAAAGTCATCAGATAGGTACCCGGACCGATGAGGGCTTTGTTTCCCGAAAGGGCCGCTTTCGAAAACAGCGCCTTCACAAAGAGGATCACCAGGTCCATGGGAGCTTCGCCGGAGGTGTCCGCAAGGGCCTTCGGGTGATAGAGATGCTCTTTTCCGTTTTCCTCCAGGATCAGACCCTTCTCATTGATCCGGTCCACCACCTCCCGGTTGGTGTCCACCAGAAGAACCTCATTCTTCAGGGAAAGATGTCCGCCGTATATGGAGCCCATGGCTCCCGCGCCGATGACTGCGATCCGCATAGCTTTAGCCCTTCCTTATGAGAACTCCGCAAGGCCCTCGATGGCGTAGCACCGGACGGGGCTGGAATCCAGGCCGATGATGGGCAGCGGCGAATAGCTCATGAAAAAGATCTCCTTCTCAAGAAGGTCCAGATTCTGCACCACCTCCAGAAATACGATGTTTTCCGCCAGCAGGATATCGTGGAAGGGCTTTACGTCCTCATTGCTGTTTTCAATGGAAACGCCGTCCCCGAAGGCCACGCACTTTGCCTTGTGGGCCTTGAACCACTCCGCGGTCTCTGCGTTCACCAAAAGCCTTTTGTCCTTTTCCGTGTTGGTGGCTTTCGTGAAGGGGGTCAGCTTGTAGTCGGAATCGATGATGATAATGTCCCCTTCCTTCATCTTGCCCCCCAGCTGCTCATCCAGGGCCTTTGCCGAGATATGCTCCCTGGGGGAAAGCCTGCTCTTGAAATTGCAGTAGATCGCCCTGCCCATAAAGGTGGTCAGGGGAAGCTCCGCCGCGGAGGGCCAGTTGTCGTCATGGTGATAGGGGCATTCGCAGTGGGTCCCCAGATGGCTCATGATATCGATATTCGTGTGATAGTCGGGGATGGGTCCGCCGGTGTTGAAGCGGAACAGATGGCAGCGGCGTGATTCCGTTGCGGGGTCGATGATCTTGGTCAGATCGATGAGTCTGAGTCCGTCTCCCAGCCTGAATACTCTGTCCATGAAATACCCTCCTTCTTTATTTGCGCGCATTGAACTCATGATACGTAACGATTCGGGTTGCAATTCAGTTCTGAGCCGTGCATCTACCGCGCGGCTACGGGCTAAGGAAATGCTGAATAATTCAGCATTTCCTTAGCCCCTCCGGGGGATCGCATG
>CAMNLO010000152.1 GCA_946543095.1 uncultured bacterium | reverse complement strand
AAAAGCAACGCATTCAAGCCATTTCAGGGCATAAAAGAACCCTCCAGGAAGTGTTCCCTGGAGGGTTTCTGTCTGGTCAAGCCCAGGATAAACAAAACCCGATTGGGACCCACGCCCAATCGGGTTTATCCTGGGCTACAAGGATTCGAACCTTGAAATGACGGAGTCAGAGTCCGTTGCCTTACCATTTGGCGATAGCCCAAAAAATCGTACTTGCAAAGTATATCTCAATCAAATTGAAAATGCAAGTACAAAGTTTATGAAATTGGCATTCTTCCGTTCAGCTTCTCAATGATGCCCGGAAGCTCCGCATCCACCACGTCGTTTGCCAGCTGGCAGGTCCCTGCGTTGGCGTGTCCGCCGCCGCCGTAGGTGAGGCACAGATCCCCGATATTGACGTTGGATGCCTTGTTCACGATGGACTTGCCGATCATGACGGCCGTATTCTGCTTCCTGAAGCCCCAGGCCACGTGTACGGAGATCTCGATCTCCGGATGCATGGCGTAGATCATGAAGCGGTTTCCGGCGTAGATGGTCTCTTCCCCTCTCAGATCCAGCACGATGACCCTGTCGTGGACCTTGGCGATCCTCTGCAGCTGCGCCTTAAACAGCTCCTGCTGCTCGAAATACAGGTCCGTGCGCTCCTTCACATCCGGCAGCTCCAGGATCTCGTCGATGGAATGCTGCAGACAGTAGTCGATGAGCTCCATCATCAGGTCGTAATTGGAAATGCGGAAATCGTGGAAGCGGCCCAGGCCGGTGCGTGCATCCATGATGAAGTTCAAAAGCACCCAGCCGCCGGGATCCAGGATCTCGTCCACGGTAAAGTCCGCGGAATCTCCCTTGTCCACAGCCCACATGATCTCGGAGGAAACCCTCTTGAAGGTCTTCTCCCCGCCGTAATAGTCATATACGACCCTGGCCGCGGATTTCGCGTGGGGATCGATGATAAATCTCTTCTTGATCTCTTCCGTGGCCACACGGGAGAGCTCGCTCTCATGGTGGTCAAAGGCGATGCCGACCCGGGGATCGAAGGGAAGGTTCGTGGTGATATCGTCCTCCGTGATCTCCACCTTGCCGTCCTGCACATCCTTGGGATGCACGAACTTGATCTCATCAATAAGATCCAGCTCCTTTAAGAGCATTGCGCAAACAAGGCCGTCGAAATCGCTTCTGGTAACTAGTCGTCTCGCCATGGGATCTACTCCTTTATACGAAATTGGTCAAAATCCGCAAAGATTATAGCACAATGCCTTCCGAATTTCTACTGGTTTTTATCATAGCAGATACTCCTTCATCCTGTCCAACAGCTTTTCGCAAAGCTCCAGGATCAGGCTTTCCTCCTGCTCCGCAAAAGCCGCCTTGCTGTAGGAAACGGAAAAGGAGGGCTGGGGCTTCGGGGAAAACTTCAGCCTCCGGATCTTTTTCAGAAGCTCCGGGATCCCCGCCGCATTCAGCTTTGCGTCCTCCTTTAAGAGAATCTGGATACTGCCGTTTCCGCCGGTGAGCTTTGTGATATACAGCTCATGGGCCCTGCTGCGCAGCAGTGAGACTCTCAGCAGATTCGTAAGGGGTCTCGGCACCTTCCCGAAGCGGTCAAAGAGCTCTGCCTGCATATCCTCCAGCTCGTCGGCGCTCTCCAGCCCGGCGATGCGCCTGTAGATCTCCAGCTTCTGCCCTTCGCCCGGGATATAGCCCTGGGGGATATAGGCGTCCACTCCCAGATCTACAGCGGTTTCGAAGTCCTCGATGGTCTCCTCCCCCTTTAAGGTCTTCACCGCTTCCCCCAACATCCTGCAGTACAGGTCATAGCCCACGGCTTCGATGTGGCCGTGCTGCATATGCCCCAGAAGATTACCGGCCCCCCGGATCTCCAGATCCCGCATGGCCACCTTCATGCCGCTGCCCAGGTCCGTAAACTCCCTGATGGCGGAAAGGCGCTTTTCCGCCACTTCCTTTAACATCAGATCCCTCCGGTACATGAGGAAGGCGTAGGCAGTCCTGTTGGAGCGTCCCACCCGTCCCCGCAGCTGATAGAGCTGGGAGAGCCCCATGCGTTCCGAATCATGGATGATCAGCGTGTTCACATTGGGGATGTCCATGCCGGTCTCGATGATGGTGGTGCTGACCAGAACGTCAATGGCCCCCTCCACAAACTCCGACATGATGCCCTCCAGCTCTCCCTCCGGCATCTGCCCGTGGGCAAAGCTCACATTGGCCTCCGGCACAAGGGCCTTCACCTTCTCGCACACCGAGCCGATATTGCCGATGCGGTTATAGACATAATAGACCTGGCCGCCCCGGGAAAGCTCCCTGCGGATGGCCTCCCTGACGATCTCCTCGTCGTACTCGCAGACGAAGGTCTGGATCGGCATCCTGTCCTCCGGTGCCTCATTTAAAATGCTCATATCCCGGATCCCCGCCAGGGACATATGCAGCGTCCTGGGGATGGGGGTGGCGGAAAGGGCCAGCACGTCCACGTCCGCCTTGATCTTTTTGATCTTTTCCTTATGGGTCACGCCGAAGCGCTGCTCCTCGTCAATGATCAGAAGCCCCAGGTCCTTGAATTCCACATCTTTGGAAAGAAGCCTGTGGGTCCCGATAAGAATGTCCACCTGCCCCTTTTTCAGCCGGTTCAGGATCCCCCGCTGCTCCCCGGCGCTCTTAAACCGGGAGAGCATTTCCACGGAAACGGGAAAGTCCCGCAGCCTCTGCTTAAAGGTCTGGTAGTGCTGGCTTGCCAGGATCGTGGTGGGCACAAGGATCGCCACCTGCTTATTGTCCTGCACCGCCTTGAACGCCGCCCGGATGGCCACCTCGGTCTTGCCGAAGCCCACGTCCCCGCAGAGGAGTCTGTCCATGATCCGGGGGCTTTCCATGTCCGACTTGCATTCCCGGATGGCCTTCAGCTGATCCTCCGTTTCCTCATAGGGAAACAGCTCCTCGAATTCCTTCTGCCACACCGTATCCCCGGAAAATTCGTAGCCCTTTCTGGACTGGCGCTTCGCGTAGAGCTCCACCAGATCCCTTGCCACGGCGTTCACGGCTTCCCTGGCTTTGGACTTGGTCCTGTCCCATTCCCTGCCCCCAAGCTTTGCTAACTTCGGCTTCGCCTGGGCGTCCCGGGAGGCGTATTTCTGCACCGAGGAAAAATTGCTGGCCAGTACATAGAGGATGCCGCCGTTACGGTATTCCAGCTTCATGAAATCCTTGGCGATATGATTGACCTCCACCTTCTCGATGCCCCGGTAGATCCCCATGCCGTGGCTTTCATGGATCACGTAGTCGCCGGGCTTTAAATCGCTGATATCGGAGATCCCGCTGCCCTTGAACTGCCTGACCTTTCTCTTTTTCTTCCTGCCGTCCAGATCTCCCTCGCTGACCACGGCAAAGCGCAGATCCGGATATTCGAAGCCTCTGGGAACGCTTCCCACGCTCACCATGACTTCGGAGGGCTGCAGTGTTCTGTTCAGATCCTCGGAGAAGAAGGCTCCCAGGTCCCTGTCAAACAGCTCCTTCGCAAGACGCTTTGCCCTCGATACGGAGGGGGACAGCAGAAGCACACGGTATTTCGCCCTCCTGTATCTGGTGAGGTCCGAAGCAAGGGATTCGAAGCTGCCCAGATAGGACGCCATGGACTGGACTCTCAGCTCGCTTTTCACCTCCGTCTTCACCAGAGGATCCTTCTTCGAGATCATCTGCATGGAAACGGTCCGGTCCGCGGAAAGCTTCTCTTTGATCCCGTCACTCTTCAGGCAGAGCTCTCTCTGTCCCGGCAGGATATAGCCGCCCTCGTAGCGGCTCAAAAGGCTCTCCCCGTAGCCCTCGGAGATCCTTGTAAGCTCCTCCTCGATGTGGGCGGGCTCGTCCAGAAGGACGATGGCATCCTCCCCGGCAAACAGATCCGTTAAGGATACGGTGTTCTCGTAGAAATAATGAATGTAGCCGTCGGGATTGGCCGGGCGTCCGTCCTCCGTGATCTCCTCGGAAAGCAGCTCCAGGATCCCCTTTAGCCGGTGGGCCTCCTCTGTCTTCATGGAAGCGCGAAGCTCCTCCCGCCGCTGCCTTCCTTCCTTTTTGATCCGGCTTAAGCCGTTTTCCAGGCGCTTTGCCGAAATGGGAAGTTCCGTTGCCGGAAAGAATTCCGCCTCCTTCAGATTCTCTGCGGATCGCTGACTGTCCGGGTCAAAGCTGCGGATGGAGGTCACCTCGTCGCCCCAGAGCTCGATACGCACCGGCAGCTCCAGGGTGGGATCATACACGTCCACGATGCCGCCCCGGATGGCGAACTTTCCTGTCCCGTCGGCGGAATAGTCCCGAAAATAGCCCATCTCCGTAAGCTTCCCCGAAAGTTCCTCCTCTGCTACCGTGTCCCCCTCGCGGATCGTAAGCATATGCTCAGCGTATTCCCGAAGGGGTAAGATCGGCGTCAGCAGCGCGTCCGGGGTGGTCACCACGGTAAGGCTCTCCTTTTGCAGAAGACGCCTCAGCACCCGCAGGCGTTCATCCGACAGGGCGCCTCCGTGAAGATCCGCCTGATAGAAAAACAGATCCTTCGCGGGATAGTAGATGGTGTTCCGGTCATAGAAACGGTATTCCCCGGCGATGCGCCTGGCACTCTGTTCATCCGGCGTCAGGATCAGCCGCTCCGGGTAAGGCTCCGAAAGGGCATAAAAAAAATGCAGCTTCTGGGAATCCAGACAGCCGTTCAGGGAAACCGCCTGCTTTTTCTTTAAAGCTCCGGTGAGCTTCTCCCAGTCCGCCAGCTCCTTAAGAGGCGCACTCAGAGTCTTCACTTGCCGCCCCCTCCGTTAAATCGGTTCATCGCAGAATCCGCTCCTTCCTTCAGCACCCAGGCCGCGGCCTTTGCCGCCTCGGCAATGCCCTTCTCAAAATTCTCCCTGTCCGCCGGGGCAGGGCGTCCCAGCACATGTCCCACCAGATCCTCGGCGGAGCTTTCCCCCACGCCGATGCGGATCCGGGTAAATTCCTCCGTCCCCAGCCGGGCGATAATGCTCTTTAAGCCGTTATGTCCGCCGGCGCTGCCCTTTTTCCGCACCCGG
>CAMNLO010000151.1 GCA_946543095.1 uncultured bacterium | reverse complement strand
GAGGCTGGAAAGGCAGCTTTGCAGGCCCATATGCAATCTCGTGATATCAAAAATTTTTATGTAAATCACACTCCCCATCGGGGCTTCTACAGAGAGGAGTATGGAGAGGAGATTTTCGCAAAGAGAAAGGATCTTGCCATGGTGGGAGGCCCCGTATATGACAAAAACAGAATAGCAGGTGGGATTTTTAAAAATGGAATTCCGTTATATCTGCATTTAAGAAAAGGATATTCCGGGGATATTCACAGGGCTTCTTTGCAGCAGGATGCCTTTGCTCTGGATGTCAGAAACTATATAATACGTAAGGAGCTGGCCCACCGGGTCTCTCCGGATATGGATCAGGAGCGCTTTGCGGCTCTTTGCGATGCCCTCAGGCAGGAGGGTTGGAAGCTTCTGTACGATCCGGAATTTATGAGAGGGCATGTTTGAAAGAAAACGCTGAAGCGGCATATGGGGGACGTTTGACATCGGCAAACCAGAAGCTTGCTTCGTCATTTGAGGAAGGACAATTATAATGAAGATATCGACCACAGTGGTGATCCCGAACTGGAACGGCCTTTCCTGGCTGAAGGCGTGTCTCGTCTCCCTGAAGGAGCAGACAAGGCCCTTTAAGCTTCTGGTGGTGGACAACGGGTCTGAGGACGGCAGCGCGGAATATCTTTCAGGATCCGGATTCCTGGAGGAATTTCCTCACGCAAAGGCGCTGCTCCTATCGAAGAACACCGGCTTCTGCCATGCGGTGAACCTGGGAGTGCGGCATGCGGATACGGAGTATGTCTTCCTGCTGAACAATGACACCTTTGTGGACAGATCCTGCCTGGAAAAGCTTGAGGATGCGGCGGGGAATGCTCCACGGGCTTTCGCCGTCCAGGCGTTGATGCTGAACGGAAGGGGAGACCGCATCGATTCCGCCGGAGATCTGTACTGCGCCCTGGGCTGGGCCTGTTCCTTCCGGAAGGGGAAGCCCTATCTAAAAGGAAGCAACGGGGAAGGAAGCCTGGAGCGGGTTTTTTCCGCCTGTGGTGGAGCGATGCTCTGCAGAAGAAAGCTGTTTCTAAAGCTGGGGGGCTTTGACGAAGCCCATTTTGCCTATCTGGAGGATCTGGATCTTTGCTACAGGGCAGGCATCCGGGGCTATCGGAATTACATCTGTCCGGAAGCTCTGGTGCTCCATGCGGGAAGCGCCTCCACCGGCACAAGGCATAATCCCTTCAAGGTCTTCCATGCGGCCAGGAACAATATTCTGCTGATCGCAAAGAACATGCCCCTCCTTCAGCTGCTTCTGAATGCCCCCCTTCTGCTTACGGGGGGAGCGGTGAAGTATCTTTATTTTTCCGCCAAAGGCCTGGGCAAATACTATTCCGAAGGGGTCCGTGCCGGGATCAGTATGTCGGCTTCCCCCGGGCAGAGAAAAAAACATGTAACATTTGAGATAAGGAACATTCCACAATATATTGGGATACAGACCGATCTTTGGTACAATATGCTTGCTCTTTTTGTAACATTATTGTAAGATATACCAAGTTGGAGTTTTTTTCGTGATTAAGGATAACCAGCGTTTTTTTAACAGACTGCATGTGGTGGCGGACGCAGTAACCATCGCCGCCATGTACATATTATCCTGGTGGATCCGCTTCGTACTGATGGAGCAGGAGGCCGGTACGGGAGTTCTTTCCTGGCAGTATTACTTTATGCTGCTGGCTTTTATCGTTCCCGGCTATCTGATCCTTTACGCGGAATGCGGGCTCTACACTCCGAAGCGCGGCTCCAGCGGGATTTACGAATTCTTTAATATCGTAAGGGCCAACCTCATGGGAGCCGGCATCATCATGATGCTGTTCTACCTGTTCCATGTGGGAGACTTTTCCCGTGGGATGCTGGGCATATTTATGGCGCTGAACATCCTGTCGGCAGCTGCCATCAGGCGGATCATCCGCCTGAGCCTCCAGTATATCCGGAAAAAGGGCTATAACCTGAAGCAGGTGCTTCTGGTGGGCTATTCCAGGGCTGCGGAGGCCTATATCGACAGGATCACGGCCAACCCCCAGTGGGGCTACGAGATCCGGGGAGTCCTGGATGATGTGGTGCCGAGAGGAACCCTGTACAAGGGAATCCGGGTGCTGGGGGATATTGACAACCTGATCTATATCCTGCCTGAGAACAAGCTGGACGAGATCGTCATCACCCTTTCTCTGGTGCAGTACGATAAGCTGGAGCAGATTGTGGATCTGTGCGAAAAATCGGGGATCCACACCAAATTTGTGCCGGATTACGGCAATGTGATGCCCTCCAATCCCTTTACGGAGGATTTTGAGGGGCTTCTGGTGGCGAATATCCGCTATGTGCCCCTGACGAATTCCGTGAACTTTTTCGTCAAGCGGGTCATCGATCTTTTGGCGGCGGTTGCGGGCATTGTGATCACGTCTCCCATTATGCTGATCACGGCCATCGCAATAAAACTGGATTCTCCCGGGCCGGTTATTTACAAGCAGGAGAGGATAGGGTATCATAATAAACCGTTCGTCATGTACAAGTTCAGAAGTATGTGCATGCAGGACGCGGAAACGGAAAAACAGGGCTGGTCCAAAAAGGGAGACGCAAGGGTCACTGCAGTAGGCAGATTCATCCGGCGGACCTCCATAGACGAGCTTCCCCAGTTCTTCAATATTCTGAAGGGGGATATGAGTCTTGTGGGACCCAGGCCCGAGAGGCCGCAGTTCGTTGAGAAATTCAGGGAAGAGATCCCCAGATACATGGTGAAGCACCAGGTGCGCCCCGGCATCACGGGCTGGGCACAGGTGAATGGCTACCGGGGAGATACTTCCATATTAAGAAGGATTCAGTACGATCTGTTTTACATCGAGAACTGGAGTCTGGGTCTGGACTTTAAGATCATGTTCCTGACCATCTTCAAAGGCTTTATCAATCGCAACGCATATTAAGGTAGAAAAAGAAGCAGGAAGTCGGGAGAATAAGGAGAGAATATGGCAAGACCGGGTGAAAAGAGAGGCTCATCGAAGGGAAAGATCATTATTTTCGGCATTGAGATCGTAGTCCTTCTGGTAATGCTGGTGGTGCTCTGGATGGTGACCCGCACGGAAAAGGTGGGGAAGGTCAATATCGATGAGAGCGACATCGTGATCAACGAAGAAGTCAAGGAGCGCATGGAGCAGGAAAAGGAGCTGGAAGCAGAGGAAGGAGAAATCACAAAGGGCTACCGGAATATCGCGCTGTTCGGTGTGGACTCCACCACGGGAGCCCTGACCAAGAACACCCGCTCCGATGTGATCATGATCGCTTCCGTAAATCTGGACACAGGAGATGTGAAGCTTTGCTCCCTGTACCGTGACACTTATCTGAACAGGGGAAATGACACCTATAACAAATGCAATTCCGCCTATGCCCAGGGTGGTCCGGAACAGGCCATGAATATGCTGAACATGAACCTGGACATGGACATCACGGATTTTGTTACCATCGGCTTTGCGGGCCTCACCAAGGCCATTGATGCCCTGGGGGGCGTGGAGATCGATGTGGACTCCGCGGAGCTTGCACATATCAACAACTATCAGTACACCATGGCAGAGGACCTGAAGATGTCCTATAAGGAGGTCACCAAGACCGGCATGCAGACCCTGAACGGACTGCAGGCCACGGCCTACTGCCGGATCCGCTACACTGCCGGAGACGACTTCAAGAGAGCGGAGCGCCAGAGAGAGGTGCTGAAGGCAGCCATGGACAAGGCCAGAAAGGCAGATGTAGCCACACTGACCAAAACCGCCAATGCGGTCTTCGATGACAATATCATCTACACCTCCCTGGGACTGGAGGAGATCCTGGATCTGTTAAAGGAAGTGTCCAAATACCAGATCGTGGGAGATGACGGCTTCCCCAGCGCGGAGCACAGGACCACCGCCAAGATGGGCGGCGCAGTGGGTGATGCGGTCATTCCAATGAACCTCTATGACAATGTGGTCTGGCTCCACGGCTTCCTCTTCGATGAGGCTGATTATGTTCCTTCCAATGAGGTGCAGAGCTATTCCGATAAGATCCAGTCTGACGCATCAAAATACATCAATCACTGATATGCCATGACGGATATCATCATTCCGACCTACAGACCCGGCGCAGAGTTTGCAAAGGTCCTCAAACGACTTGAGGCCCAGACTCTGTGTCCGGGTAAAATTATTATTATGAACACGGAAAAAGGGCACTTTGACCGGTTCCGCCGGATGACGGGATTGTTTGCGGAAAGCATTCAAGGTGGGGAGGGGGAGGAGCAGCTCCCCTTCGGCAGGACCACAGTGCTGATCCGGCATATCAGTAAAGAAAGCTTCGACCACGGAGCCACCCGGGATCAGGCCATACATCTTTCGACGGCGGAAACGGTGGTGCTGATGACGCAGGATGCGGTGCCTGCGGATCCATATCTTGTGGAGCGTCTCACAGCCCCCGTCAGAGAGCGGAAGGCGGCGGCCTCCTATGCCAGGCAGCTGCCGAAGAAGCATGCGGGAAAGCTGGAGAGCAGGATCCGGCAGTTCAACTACCCGGAGGAGTCTTTCATCAAGACCGGGAAGGATCTGAAGAAGCTGGGGATCAAGACCTTTTTTCTCTCCAATGCCTGCGCGGCCTATGACCGTGACATTTACCTGAAGCTGGGAGGCTTTACGAAAAGGACCATCTTCAATGAGGACATGATCTTTGCGGCATCCCTGATCGATGCCGGCTACGCCATCGCCTATGAAGGAAAGGCCAGGGTCTACCACTCCCACCGCTACACCCTGAAGGAGCAGCTGAGGAGGAATTTCGACATCGGAGTGTCCCAGCAGGACCATCCGGAGGTTTTTCGCAGGGTTCCTTCCGAGGGAGAAGGCCTGCGGATGGTGAAACAGCTGGGGCGGGAATTTCTGGCGGAGCACGATCCCATGGCGCTCATGGAATTGGGAAGCACAAGCGCGGCAAAATATCTGGGTTATCAGCTGGGCAGGCATTATGAAAAGCTGCCGGAGAGTGTGGTCAGGAAACTTACGATGAACAGTACATACTGGGAAAGGTAAAACTATGTGC
>CAMNLO010000150.1 GCA_946543095.1 uncultured bacterium | reverse complement strand
AAAAGGAATACTCCTTCCTCTCAGGTCCGATCCATATCAGTTTCATCATGCGTCTACTCCTTACTGCTTCGCTCTCTTCGTTCTTTTCTTTGTGCTCTTTTGCTCTGCCGCACCGTCCTGCCCGTCTTCCAGCTCCCGGATGCTCACAAGAGACTGATAATACCGGATCAGCTCTTCATTTCTCTCTTCCTGCTTCTCCAGCGTGGCAAGCCTGTCCGCAAGCTCCTCATCGGTGAGTTTCTTCACGCTCTGCTCAGGCACCACCGTGTAGTACTCGTTCTTGATCAGCCGGTAGCGGGCCAGCAGATAATCCCTTGGTCCGTCGAAAAGTCCCGCCCGCTCCGCCAGCCTGCTGTCGGAAAGCTTCATGGCCTGATCCATGTCCAGATACTGGACCCTGCGTCTTCTGCCCTCCCGTTTGTCCCGCCTGACCATTTTTACGCTGTCTCTCAGCTTGTCCTGAATGGCGATCTTTCTCTCGCTCTCTTCCATCATCCTGTCCACTCTGGTCCTGGATAAGGAGAGCTCCGGCCCCTGCTCTTCATGGACGTTTGCCGACATTTCCGGCATGAGGATGGTCCGCTCCCTGGATCTTTTTACGGTTTCCCTTAACAGCGGACTCTGCTGGGACAGAGGCTGCCGAAGGGTTTGCTGGGGAGCGGCAGGAGCCTCCTGTCTTTCCCGCTGCCGCTGCTGCCTGATCTCCTGCTGCCGTCTGATCTCCTGTTCCTGCTGGGGAACATGAATGGTGGTGCTTTTCTTTTTCTCCTGATACAGATTTCCTTCAGCCATGTGTTCTCGCTCCTTCACTTTGTGCGTGTCTCTGCCGGCATCCCCCGAAAATCCTTCCTTACATCTCTCACCAATACCCAATACACTAAGTATACTCTATTGCGGTGGTTTTCGGATGCAGGCGTTTTTCGGGTATACTTTCGTCCAACTCACGTACTCTGTGTGACTGTTCTATATAGAATGTACGGCTGCCGGCTCCTCTTTTCCACAGTTTCAGGCTATGGATTTTCTCCTCTGTAAACCATATTGCCGTGATGTACGAACACAGGCGTTTTTCCTGTTGTTTCCGGCTATCGATATTCTTCTTCGTCAATTATATTGCAATCGTCTGCATTTTCGTAAACTCTATTACTGCCGCCTCCACCCGCAGACCGGACAAGCCGGGGCCCCCGGAGGAAGGGGGCTGCCGCATTGGATGCAGAAGGCGCCGGGGGCATTCCCCGGATTGGGAGGGCCCTGAGGACCGGGACCGGGCATGGGACCCGGCATGGGACCCGGAGCATTCCCCATATTTGGAGGAGCCTGGGGAGCGGGGCCGGGCACAGGGCCAAACATGGGACCCGGAGCGTTCCCCATATTGGGAGGAGCCTGAGGGCCGGGACCGGGCACAGGACCGGGGGCGAATCCGCCCGGGGGCATCATGCCGCCTCCCATGGGCGGTGTCCCGGGCGGGAAGGGAGGCCCCTGCATGGGCGGGGTCTTCGGCCTGCTCTTCGCGTTCTTTACCAGAGTGTAGACGGAAAATCCCAGCGCTGCCGCGGACAGCACCGTGGCCATGATAAACCACACAAACTGGCTGCCGGAGGCCTGTGTGCCCGCAAGGAAATTGTAAGCCGCCTTCTGGTCGTCCAAAGCCAGGTTTACATAATCTGAAGAGTTCTGGAAATTGCTCCTGGCGGTAAAGTAGGCGATATTGAAGATCAGCGCCGCAGCGGAAAAGACCAGAAGCACCACTGCCATGGCTGTCATCATGGAATCATATTTTTCCCTGTTTTTCAAACCTGTCAGAAACAGCGTAAGCTCTGTCAGCCCCAGAAGGAATGTGGCGATGCCGGCGATCAGCGGGATCTTATTGAATATGGCATTGATGGTCTTATTGGAGGAGATACCGGTCTTTTCCGCCTCCTCTTTTTCCTCTTCTCCCCGCTTTATGGTGAGGCTGTGAAGAGAGCTGTTGCCGGAGGCATCGGTGGCCCGGAAGGCCGCGGTGTTCTCCCCCGGCTCCAGCTTGAACTCATAGGTAAAGGTCCCGTTTTCCGCGATCTCCACCGGCTCATCATTGCAGGTGAGGCTGCAGCCGGCCTCGGTCTTTCCCGTGATGAGGACAGTTGCCTTGTCCGTGACCATGCCGTTTAGCTGCTCGTACAGCTTTAATTCCGGAGGGGCATTGTCCACGTGGATCTGCTGCTCCAGCACCCGGCAGACATTGTTCCGGTCCGTATAGCGGACCTCCATGACGCTCACATCTTCCTCCAGCTCGATCGCATCGCTGCCGGAAGCGTTCAGCACGACCTCCACCGGATATTTGTTCCGGGGGGTAAAGATCACCGTCTGATCCTTCGCATTTTCCCAGAAATAATGAAATTGATTGTCCGGGCCGCTGCCCCGAAGGGTCAGTACAAAGTCCCCTGCTGCCGGATCCGGCGCATAGGAAACGGTTTTTACCAGCTCATCGGACATCCTGCCGTTTGAGTATTCCACAGAGACCCTGACCGTAAACTCTTTCGTGCCTTTCTCGAAGGTGGTCCCCGCGTCCTTAAAATCCGCAAGGTCCACCAGCTGGTCGGAGATGACCGTTCCGTCCGCCTCCACCTGCACATGGGCCCGCTTTGCGTCGTAGGAAACATAGTCTTCCAGATCCACGTTCAGATAGCCGTAAGACTGGTGGAGCTCCACCACATAATCCTCCAGAGCCGGAGCGGCATCGGGATTCGTGTAGGAAATGGGGCCGTCTGTTGCCCAGTCGAAATTCTGCTGTGCCCCCTGATCATAAAACACAAAGACCTGCACATAGTAATCGGTGTGGGAATTGATGTCCTTCAGGGAGAAGCTCTGCTCCACCTTCTCACCCACGCGACCTCTGCCTGTCCCGAGGCTTCGGTACTCATTCATGGCTTCATCGATCCCCAGCCGCACCTCATATTCAAAGGCTCTGCCCTCGCCCTCCTCCTGGCTTACATCAAAGGCCACATTCAGATCCGCGCCGGACACGGCGGTGGTCAGGGAGGTGATCCAGATGGGTTTGTCATAGGGCTGACAGTCCGCCCTGATGGAGGCATTGGGGCCTTTGTCATAGAGCAGCTTCCACTGGCCCGCCCCGGCATTTTTCACAAGGATCATCATCATGGAATCCGTTTCCACGTATTCCGCGTTTCTGGAATTCTGATCCAGAATGTTTCCGTCGGGGTCCATCAGGCGGATCTTCACCCCGGGCTTTTCGTAGTACACATAGATCATCAGATCCTGGACTTTATTGTTGTAATAGAGATCCCCCTCACTCTCCAGGGCGCAGGCTCTCATTGGGAAGGCCGATGTGAAAGCAAAGGCGGTAAAGAGCGCCATGCAGAGTGCGGTGATGATCATGGATATTCTGAATTTCATTCTTCCTCCAATTCCGAAGCACAGCGAAGGAAACGCGAGGCGAATGTCAGATTCGCCGATGCGATCCAAATCGGTGACGCTTCGGCACCGATCACAAAAATTCTATCCCCGTGTCCCAGCTCCAGCCGGCGAGGCAGAGCTTAAAGCCCGCGGTCTCGTTCATGCTGAAGGAATTCCGCTTGATGATGATGTAGAATTTGATATCCTCCACCCCCTGGTAGGCCGCCGCCAGCTCCGAAATGCCGTCCACGTCTCCCGAGTGGGAGCCGAAGAAATTGATGTCGTAGTTGATATGGCCGATGGTCTTGTAGTAGGTGCTCCTGGTATTCACGCCGATGCTGGTGTTTCCCTGGGCCTGGAACTGGAAATTGGGGGTGCTCCAGTGGGGGCCGAGGGTGGCGGATAAGGAAATGCCCGCCACCTCCTCCTCCGGGATCCCCAAAAGATAATCCGAGAATTTGAAGGACCCAAGCTGTGCCTGAAGCTGTCCGCAGTCAAAGGCCCCGAAGAGATTCACCTTGCTGTCCAGCTGCAGGATCAGATCCTCGAAATTCATGGAAATGGTGGTGTCCGCAAAGCTCACAAGACACACGTCCCCGTCAAAGATCTTTTTGATTAAGGGACATTTATTGGACACATTAAAGACCTCGAAATCCGCCGCTCCCTTCCAGGTCCCACGGCTGAGGTAATTCAACAGCTCCCAGCCCGCTCCCTGATAGGAGCTGAAATCCAGATCCCCGACGCCGGCTCCTGAGAGGATGGCAGACTTGTTATAGGCGCTTAAGGCGGGAGCCGTGGAGATGTCCGAAAGCCCCAGGCCCCAGTTGTTCCAGGAAAGCTTCCCGGGGATCAGCTCGATGGCATCCGCATGCTTGTAGTGCAGCATGATGGAATCAAAATCCCCCTTCTTCACCCCCAGATCCAGAGTGGCGGTGTTGTCGTTTAAGCCCTTTAGCTGCCAGGACAGGGAGGCGGTCATGGCATAGGTGTGCTCGTAGGTGTTCCACTCAAAGCCCACCCCGGAGAAGAACATGGGGATCCTTCCCAGAAACTTGAACCTGCGGTTATTGAACATTCCCACACCGGCCTCTTCATTTAAGGCAAAGCCGCCGATAGAGAAGATCCCTTCCCGGTTCACGATGACATTGCATTTGCATTCGAAGGTGAAAAGATACATGTTCAGCTTGTTGAACAGCTGCTCCTGGAGCGGCAGGTTCAGGTTCAGCTCTCCCACGTTCAGGTCCACCTTATGGGGATAAAGGGCCATGCTGGGGGCTTTGTACACAAAGCAGAGGAGATTGGTGTCTAACATTTTGATCTCGTCCACCCTGTAGTCGTCCAGGCTGTATTTATGCTCCTCGTCCTTATAGATGGTGTATCTGCCCAGAGAGGAAAAGGGAGCCGACTGCTCAAAGAAATAACCGAACATGCCGGGAAGGGGCTTTTCAAACACCACGTCAAACCCCTTGTTCATGACCATGGTGACAGAGGTGTCCTCCTCCAGATTTCCCTCCAGGACGATATCCCCCCGAAACTTCGCAAATTCTCCCAGGGTCACATTGCCGGAGAGGGTGGTGATCCCCCGCTCCACATCCCTGACGATCTTATCCGCCTTGAATCTGTAGCCGCCGTAGACCAGCTCATGCTCGTCTTCGGGAACAATGGAGATGGTCTGGGTCACTGTTTT
>CAMNLO010000149.1 GCA_946543095.1 uncultured bacterium | reverse complement strand
CTTATTCCGCCGCATACCGGGATCCGCGATGCCGTTGGCCACAGAGACGGAAAAGGCGTCCATGGCCAGTCCGATGCCGAAGAGGATGCTGTTGAAAAAAAATAAAAAGCTAACGGTCATTAGAAAAAGTGTTCAGAAACTGAAATTTGTGTTATGATTACAGTTGTTATATGGTAACACAATTTTTACATGGAGGAAATGAGTATGGAATGGAATCTTGGTGAACTGAAACGAAGGGGCAAGGAGAAGTTTAAGGCAAATTACTTCTACTGCCTTGTGGCGGCCTTTCTGCTTTCTGTAGCCCTGGGCGGCGCAGCGGGCTCCCAGGCCACCAGCACCGTCAGAAGCGCCATGAGTGCTGCAAGACAGGGCATCGCAGGGGTGAGCAATACGCTGGATCGCACGACGGAAGTGCTGGAGAAGAAGGGAAGGCTCAGTGCGGAGGAGATCAAGGAGCTGGAAGACACCTTAAAACAGGCCGGCATTCCCGAGGAGAGCATCCGGAGCATTGAGAATAGCATTGAGAACGGGGATCTGACCGATGAAGAGCTGGATGAGCTGAAGGAGGGCTTCCGCACGGTGATGAACACCGGCGGCATTGAGATGGTCATGGCCATCGTCGCAGCTGTGATCGGCATTGCGGTCATTATTTCCATCATCAGCTTCCTGATCGATATCCTGGTGTTAAATCCCCTGGAGGTGGGCTGCCAGTACTTCTTCCTGAAAAACGCGGAAGGGGACAGCGATCTCTCCAGTATTGGAAGAGGCTTCTCCCCGAACTGGGGGGCCAATGTGGGCACCATGCTGTTAAAAGGCATTTATCTCTGGCTCTGGGGCCTGCTCTGCGGGATCCCGGCACTGATCAAAAGCTATTCCTACAGGATGGTCCCCTATATCATCGCGGAGCATCCGGAGATGGGAGCCAATGAAGCCATCACCCTCTCCAGACGCATGATGGACGGCCACAAGATGGATGCTTTTGTCCTTGATCTTTCCTTTATCGGCTGGTATCTGCTTTCCATCTTCACCTGCGGGATCCTGCTGGTCTTCTATGTACAGCCCTATAAGGCCTGCACCGACGCGGAGATCTACTCCCTGCTGAAGCAGAAGTTTCCGGAGCTGAATCCCCATGCTGCTTCCTACACGGATCCCTATGGCAGCACGGATCCTTACAACAGCAGCTATGGCAGCACGGATCCCTACAACAATCGCTATATCGGCAACGGAAACGATCCTCAGAACTGATCAGCCTGCCCGGTCCTTGGCCAGGTAATAACCCATTACATGAACAGCCTGCTGGAAGCCCCCCGAAAGGATCAGGGCTTCCAGTTCTTTTTCGGAGTAGGTAACGATGTTCAGGAACTCCGTTTCATCCAGCTTCTGGGAGCCGATCTTTTCGCAGTTTTTCGCCCGGAAGAGATAGGCATAGTTATCCGCGATGGAGGCGTTGGAGGGGATCACGATAAGAGGGGACCACTCATCGGAGGCGTAGCCCGTTTCCTCCAATAACTCCCGTCTGGCCGCCGCCAGTGCGCTTTCGGAATCCGCCACATCCCCGCCGTGGCCTTTGCGGTATTCACTCCTGCCGCTGCGCTCGATGCCTCCCGCCGGGAATTCCGTGGTGACCTCCTCGATGCCGTGGCGGAACTGCTTAACGCAGATGAAGCGGCCCTCCGTGTCCGTGGCCACAATGACCGAATAATCCCTTCTGCTGTAGTTATAGAAGGGGGAGAAGATCTTGCCGTCGGGGAAGCGGTAGGCCTTCCTCCGCAGATCCATCCATTCGTCACAGATCACGTGCTCGCAGCTGACCTCCTCCCATGCAAGAGGATTCTTTTCTTTAGTTTGATCTTTCATATAAGCCTTTCTCCACAGATTTATTTCCCTTCAGGATCTCGTTATAATCCTCCAGATTCTTCCTGAGAAGCTTCGGGATATTCAGTTCGTAGGGGCAGCGGCTCATGCAGGCGCCGCAGTCCACGCAGTTTTCGATCTTTTTCATTTCCGCCTGCCAGTGCTCGTTCAGCCAGCTCTCCGAAGGAGCCCGGCGCACCATCAGGCTCATCCTGGCGCAGGAATTGATGATGATGCCCACAGTGCAGGGAGCGCAGTAGCCGCAGCCTCTGCAGAACTCTCCCAGAAGCTCGGCCCTGTCCTTTTCGATCACGGCCTGAAGCTCCTTAGTCATCTCCACATCTTCCTTGAAGAAGGAAAGCCATTCCGAAAGCTCCTTCATGCGCTGGATCCCCCAGATGGGCAGCACGTCATAGTCTTTCATAAAGGCCATACAGGCTTTTGCGTTGGTCAAAAGTCCGCCGGAGAGCCCCTTCATGGCGATAAAGCCCATGTCCGCCTCCTTGCAGGCTTTGCACAATGCGATGTCCCTGTCGCTTGCCAGATAGGAGAAGGGAAACTGCAAAGTCTCATAGAGTCCGCTTTTTACGATCTCCTCCGCCACGCCGATCTTGTTGGCAGTGATGCCGATATGGCGGATCTTGCCCTGCTTTTTTGCTTCCAGCATGGCTTCATAAAGGCCCGTTCCGTCCCCCGGGGCATAGCAGCGATCCACACAGTGAAACTGGTAGAGATCCAGATAGTCTGTCTTCAGATTCCGGAGAGTGGTCTCCAGATCCTTCCAAAAGCTTTCCGGATCCCGTCCCATTGTTTTGGAGGCGATATAGATCTTATCCCGCATCCCGGCGAAAGCCTCCCCCATTTTTTCCTCACTGTCGGAGTAGGCCCTGGCGGTGTCAAAATATGTCATTCCCCCTTCATAGGCTGCCCGCAGGATGCGGACCGCTTCCGCTTTTTCCGTCCGCTGCACAGGCAGTGCGCCGAAGGCATTCTGGGGAACCTCAATGCCTGTTTTCCCGAGTCGTATTATTCTCATTGCCGGCTCCTTTCCCAAATAAGGCCGCATTGCAAAACCATCTGAATTATTGTAATCTATTTTCAGATATTTGCACAGAGTTTTGTTGCGCGGCCGTCTGCAGCTTTGCCGGCTTATCCCAATGGCCGCCCGTTTACCCGCAGAATGAGGAATAGCATGGAGAGGAACGCATGAGCTTACAACAGATCCAGGGACTGTTCTTTTTATTCGGAATTCTGATCCTGCCTTTTGTCACATTATTCGTTTACATTTTCTCAAGCCTTGGCTACAGGAAGATGTTCATAAAAGGCGGACTGAAGGGCTGGTACGGTTTTGTTCCCGTATTCAGGGAGTATCAGCTGGCTGTTCTGGCGGAGCATGAGGAGGAGGGCAGGACCTACTGCATTTTAGTTGGCTGTGAGCTCGTCGCGCAGATGCTTGCGGGTACGATGAACGGCAGCACCAATCTGGCGGTCCTTTTGAATGGGATCTGGTATGCTTTCCGCCTGGCCGTGGTGATCTACAGTATCCGTATCTATCTGCCCCTTTGCAGAGTGTTTGCAAAGAGCCGGCTCTGGGTGATCCTCTGGGTTTTGATCAAGCCTGTCCCCGCCATGATCTGGGGCTATGATAAAAAGACCCTTCCGGTGAAGCAGTTGAGTACCATCGATTTCAGCAACGCAGCCTCCATCAGCGGGGCAAGCCTGGAGGCTTTGCAGAAGGGGCTCACCCTGAATCTGAAGGAACGGAAGGTGATGGAGTTCTTCCGGATCAAGACACTGCTGCGGGACATCCATTTTTCCATCCCGGCGGGACATATGGTATTGCTTTTGGGAGGGTCAGGTGCCGGAAAGACCACACTCTTAAATGCCATCACAGGATATGAGAAGGCCGACGCCGAGGTGGTGATCAACGGGAATGATCTGTATAAAAACTATGACAGCATGAAATACAAGCTGGGCTTTGTGCCCCAGCAGGATCTGATGCGCATGACGGACACGGTGAGCAGCACCGTCTGGGACGCGGCGGGCATACGGCTGCCCAGGACCATGTCCCTGCTGGAAAGGATCAGGCGCAGTGATGAAGTGCTGAAGAAATTCGGCCTTTATTCTGTCCGGTTCAACCAGGTGGGAAAGCTCTCCGGAGGCCAGAGGAAGCGGCTTTCCATCGCCATGGAGTTTATCTCGGATCCCACCCTCTTTATCCTGGATGAGCCGGATTCCGGCCTGGATGGTGTAGTGGCAAGGAACCTGTTCAAAAGCCTCCGGGAGATCGCGGATGAGGGAAAGATCGTCATCGTTATCACCCACACCCCCGACCGGGTCATGGAGCTGTTTGACGACGTGATCGTTCTGGCAAAGGACGCGGGACGGACCGGAAGGCTTGCTTATTACGGACCCATCCGGCAGGCTTTAACCTTTTTCGGCAAGGAGTCCATGGAGGACATCCTGCTTTCGGTGAACCAGAAGGACGAAGGGGGAGAGGGCAGAGCGGATGAATTCGTGGAGCGCTACGGAAAGGAATACCTGGGGCAGGCAGGGTGAGGAAGAAGTATGTAAAAACTGCTCGATAGCAGTTTTTACATACCCGCATTTGTGCCGCAAGCGGCACAAATTGCACTGATCCAATCGGAGAAATCGCATTCGCAATTTCTCCTCAGATTGCCGCTGAAGCGGCATTGGAGGAAGTATGCAGAAGGATGCAATACTATCGGAAACAATAGAAAAAGAGAAAACAACGGAAATCGGGAAAACGGCGAAAGAGGATCCGAAGGATCTGAAATACACCGGCCGGCTGGGACAGACCTTTATCTATCTGCTGAAGCTTCTGAGGATCTTTATCTTTCAGAGCGACTGGATCGTTCTGCCCATGGCCGCGGTCATCGCCGCCATGGTGAGCATCGCCGTGGGAAGCGGTCTGTTTCAGACCATGGAGGGGACCCTTCAGGGGACCTTCGCCCTGTGCTGTGTGGGGATCTGGAACGGGTTTTTCAACTCCATCCAGTCCATCTGCAGAGAGAGGGATGTGTTAAAAAGAGAGCACAGGGCAGGACTGCATATCACCTCTTATGTGCTGGCCCACACGATCTATCAGACATTGCTATGCGCCTTGCAGACCGCCATCACCCTTACGGTATGCCATCTCTGCGGTGTTTATTTCCGCCCGGAGAGCGTGGTGCTCGGAAGCTTTACGGCGGATCTTTTTATCACCGTGTTTCTGATCACCCTGGCCTCCG
>CAMNLO010000148.1 GCA_946543095.1 uncultured bacterium | reverse complement strand
TCCGGGAACATCACCGCGAAGGCCCTTCCCTCCCGTCGTTTAAAGGCCTGCAGCCGGAGGGCGGCTTTCCTGTCCAGGGCCCGGAAGGCCAGATGAAATCCGCCGATATCCTTCACGGCGATGATCTTTCCAAGCTTCAGCTCCCTGACGGCCATTTTCAGGGCGTCCTCACCCGCATAGGCCTTAAGCGGCTCTTCTCCCGGCCGGCAGCTCCCCGCATCCGGGATCAGCATCAGCTTCGGCCCGCACTCCGGGCAGGAGATGGTCTGGGCATGGCGGCGCCGGGGAGAGGTCATATACTCTCCGCCGCATTTGTGACACATGGGAAAAATATCCATGGAAGTGTTTTCCCTGTCAAAGGGAACCTTCCGCAGAATGGAATACCTGGGGCCGCAGGAGCTGCAGGAAATGAAGGGATAACGAAACCGGCGGTTTCCCGGATCAAACAGTTCTTTTCGGCATTCGGGACAGGTAGCGATATCCGGCGGCAGGATGCGGAGCCTGGTACTGCCCCCGGAGCTTTCCAGGATCCTGAAGCCGCATACCTTTTCCCCGGAATGATCCGGGAGTTCCTCGATCCTGAGCACTCTGGCTCCCGGCAGTTCGGGATCCTTCCCGTCCAGCCGGATCAGCCGGGAAAGGAGCCTATCCACCTGCTGTCTTTCTCCCACCAGATACATCTCCACGATGCCATCCAGGTTTTTGACATAGCCCTCCACTCTCAGCTTCACCGCAAGGGAAGCCACAAAGGGTCTGAAGCCTACGCCCTGGACAAGACCGTAGACATGGTAGAGAGATCTGAACAGCGTTTCCGAGGCCATTTATTCCGCTTCCTTTGCCTCCTTTGCCGCTTCGGCAGCCTTCTTTTCCTCCATAAGCCGCTTTGCCTCAGCTGCCTTTGCCGCTGCCTCCTCCCGCTGCTTTTTCTCTTTTTCCAGCTGTTCCGGGGATTTTGTGTAGAGAACAGCCTGCTTTTCGGGACCCGGCGTCTGATACCCGGTCTCCATCCGCAGGCATTTCTTCGGACATTTCAGCACGCAATAGCCGCAGGCGATGCAGTCGAAGCGGTTAATGGTCCAGGTCCCGCCGAGCCTGTCCACGCTTAAAGCACTGGAAGGGCAGGCCCTCACGCACATGCCGCAGCCGATGCAGTCGTCGATGGTGATCTCCACATGCCCTCTCGTCCCCTCGGGATACTCAAAGGGCCTGAAGGGATACTCGGTGGTCACGGGAGGCCTGAACAGATTTTTGATCGCCTCTGAGGCGTATTGCAGGATTGCCATAGTATTATGTTAACCTCAATCTCTCGTATCACCCGTCCGAATTGCCAGGAAAAAGCCGATTCATTCCGCTTTGATCAGCGTATTCCTCAGCCATACGGATGGTTTATGTTATGTAAATCAATTCTTATCGTTCGGTGCAGCTGACGCAGGGATCGATGGTCAGCACCAGAAGCCCTACATCTGACAGCTTTGTATTCTTCAGCATTTCGCACAGCCCCGGCAGGTTCGCGAAGGTGGGGGTGCGGATGCGGAACCGTTCCAGCATGGGCTTTCCCGTCCCCTTCACATAGTACACCGCTTCCCCTCTGGGCTGCTCCACTCTCATGAAGTATTCCCCCTCGGGATTTCCCTTGACGGGGGTGCTTAAATCCTTCTCCGCCGGCATCCTTCCGATGGCCTGGCGCAGCAGATCGATGGACTGGAACACCTCCCTGAGCCTGCAGTCGCAGCGGGCATAGGCATCGCCCTCCGAAGCGGTGACGGGTTCGAAATCCAGCTCGGGATAGGCGCCGTAGCCCGTGATCCGCATATCGCAGGAAACGCCGCTGGCTCTGGCCACAGGCCCGGCGCAGCCCAGCTCGTGGACCTGCTGCCTTGTCAGGATCCCCACTCCGGAAAGCCTGGAGCGGACCGTGTAGTCCTCCATGAAGGTCTTCTGCAGCACCTTCAGCTCCTCTTCCACCTCCGCAATGGAAGCCAGGATCTTCTTCAGCAGCTCCTCCGGGATATCCTTGATGACGCCGCCGATACAGTTTACAGAGAAGATCAGGCGTCCGCCGGTGGTGGCTTCCTGAAGATCCAGCACCTTTTCCCGTATCCGCCAGCACTGGTAAAACAGGTTTTCGTAGCCGAAGCCGTCCGCCAGGAGCCCCAGCCAGAGCAGATGGGAATGCATCCTCCCCAGTTCTGCCCAGATGGTCCTGAGGAACCTTGCCCGGATGGGGATCTCGATGCCGAAGACATGCTCCACCGCCTCCGCGTAGCCCATTCCGTGCTGGAAGGAGCAGATGCCGCAGGTGCGCTCCGCCACGTAGATCAGCTGGTTAAAATCCCGCTTTGCCGCAAGGCTTTCCAGCCCCCTGTGGATGAAGCCCACGGAGGGGATGGCTTCCAGAACCGTCTCGTCCTCAATGACAAGGTCGATATGGATGGGCTCCGGAAGCACGGGATGCTGCGGTCCGAAGGGAATGACGCTGCGCTTCCCTTCGATGCTTCTGTTGGTTTCCAGACGCTCAGTCTTTTCCCGGTCCAAAGGGGGCCTCCTTTTCGATCCTGTAGAGCTTATTCTCATAGTCCACGCTGATCATTCTGATCTTCACGCCGAACAGCTCCTTCATTTCATTTTCGTAGAACAGGGCCTGGGGGATGATCTCCGTTATGGAAGGGATCTCCGTTTCCGGATCGATCACCACCCTGAGGGTCACATACTCGTAGGTCTCATCGTCTCCGAAGGAATAGCTCAGCTCGAACTTTCCGTCCACAAAGGCCGCACAGACCTGGGACAGCCGGAAGCCTCCCTTCTTCATTTCCATCACCCGCTTCAAAAGATGATCATCTGGGATCTCCTCGATCACCGGCGCGGGATTCAATACCTTACCCATGAATTTCCTTTCTGTATCTGCCATGATACCCTATGGCGTCGGAATTTTGCGTTTCTATCAATTATGTCAATCGGATATCCGCATGCATTTCGATGTTATGTCAACTTTCCGCCTTCGGTTTCCGTTTCCCCCAGGCCTTCATATCCCGCACCAGCCGGTCGTGTTCCTCGGAACGCTGCTGGAAGAGCTCCACCGCCTGGATGATCCCGTCGATGATGGCCTGGGGCCTGGCGGCGCAGCCGGGCACGTAAATGTCCACGGGGACCACCTCGTCAGCGCCTCCCAGGATATTGTAGCAGTCCTTGAAGACCCCGCCCGTGCAGGCGCAGACTCCCACCGCCACCACCACCTTGGGCCTGGGCATCTGCTTATACAGCTGCTTTACCACATCTCTGTTCTGAGTGTTGATGCCCCCGGTGATCAGCAGGATATCCGCCTGCAGCGGGTCTCCGGTGTTCATGACGCCGAAACGCTCCGCATCATACACCGGCGTTAAGGAAGCCAGCACCTCGATGTCGCAGCCGTTGCAGGAAGAGCCGTCATAATGCAGAAGCCAGGGGGATCGTTTGATATTTGCCATTACTGTCTCCGATATTATGTTAACCTATGCTTTGATCAGCATCAGTGCAAGCAGGTTCACTCCCGCGGTGAGCAGGGTCACCATCCAGGTCCCCACCAGCATATCCTCCCATTTCATGCGGGCGGAGGTGTTGTCGATAAGGATCTCCAGAAACCAGGAAGCCAGCACCACAAGGACGGCTGCGGGAATGGACCAGGGATTGGAATTGATGATATAAAGCCCCACGACACCCATTAAAAACACCAGCTCGTACCACTCCGCGATCTGGAACAGGGCCAGGTTCTGGGCCCCCATCTCGGTGGTCAGGCCCTTCACCAGCTCCTGATGCATATGATGGGAGGTGGCGGTGTCAAAGGGGGATTTCCTGAGCTTAATGGTCAGAATGAACACAAAAGCGATAAAAAATCCCGGCAGATACAGGATGCTGCTGAATTCGGACACGGCGATCCGGGAGACATTGAAGGTCCCCTCGGAAAGGTAAAAGCCCACGCAGGAAAGGAGCACCGCGGGCTCATAGGTCATCATCTGGATCAGCTCCCTGTTGGCGCCGATGGTGGCATAGGGGGAGGAGGAGGCCACCGCCGCGAAGTAGAGGAATGTGGCCGCGGTGGACAAAACGAAGAAGCACATCAGGATATCGCCGCCCCCGAAAAACAGAGCTCCCGTCAGGATCATCAGGATCAGGTAGGTCAGCAGGAAGAAGGTCTGGGTGGAGGACACGGAAATGACCTGCTTCTTAAACAGCTTTACCACATCATAGAAGGGCTGCAGCAGCGGAGGCCCCACTCTGCGCTGCATCCTTGCGGAAAGCTTCCTGTCGATCCCCTCCAGAAGAATCCCCGCAAAGGGTGCCAGGACGATGTATGCGATTACATAAAGGATACGGTTTACTGTCATGGGATCTACACCACTCCCCTTCCGATGATCATGATCATCAATATGATCAGCGCCGCCGCTGTAAACAACTGTCCGGGGATCATCAACTTCCGGATGCCCACCTGTCTGAAGAAATAATAATTGGAGAGCCAGAGCCTTCTGGAATCCCCGAAGGAATCCACGAAGGAACGGTTGTCCCCCTCATTGATACCGCTCATATAGGAAAGCTTCCGGTTGAAGGGACGCTTTTTCGCGTACACATAAGAGAGCACGGGCACCACGAACACGGCAAAGATGATGACCACCAGAATGTATAAGGTCTCCTGGGGCAGAACGTCATGGGAAGCACCGTACATTTCTGTCAGGAGCGGGTTAACATAAATATGAGACAGCAGCGGGAACAGCATACACAAAAGCACCATCAGCACCGCGTGCACGTACAGTGAGATCAGCTCGTTCTTTTTCGTCACGTCCTTGAAGAACTGCTCTCCCAGGTGACTTTTGCTGATGAGCTTTCCCATCCATTTGGTCCAGTAGAAGGAGGTGGTGGCGCTTCCGAAGGCGATAAAGAGCACCATCAGCACGTTGCGGCTGTCCACAGAGGCTCTTAAGGCGCTCCATTTGGCGATCAGCATGCCGAAGGGAGCAAGGAACATCCCCGCGATGCCGATGAACATAAAGAAGGCAAGCCGGGGCAGGATATAGAGCAGCCCGTGCATGTCCTCGATATTTCTGGAATGGAGACAGTTTTCCGTGGCCCCCACATCCTGAAACAGCAGGG
>CAMNLO010000147.1 GCA_946543095.1 uncultured bacterium | reverse complement strand
TGAGCGCCCTGCTGATGAGCCTCCTTGTGGACGAGAAGGCTTATGCCGACTGGGAGGCCATCTACCTGGTGACCAGCTTCTTTGCGGGAGCCAGCGATGACAACGGGATCTGCGAGTATATCCCCCTGATCGAAGAGGCATACGGGGAAGAGCCCTCAAAGATCGATATCTCTGAGCTGGTCCTGGATGAAGAAGGCTTTGAGAGCTTTCATCAGCTGACGGCAGAGCTGGAACCGCCCATGATCAATTCCGTGCCCATGCCGGATGATGGTGGGAAAACGGATAAGGCAAAGGAGAACAAGGGCTTTCGTTTCATGGGACAGCGCTTCTCCATCGACGAAGCCATCTTCCAGCAGCTGACCTACAGCAATGTGAAGGAAAACAGCGGAGGGGACAGGCGTATGCTGCCGGATGCGCTGGATGTGCCGGCGGTGCTGGGCTCCGACATCGCTTATCAGATCCTGGATACAGAGCTTGGAGCCACGGATTATGACGGATACACGGAGAACTATGAGCTGTTGAAAGAGGGGATCGGGGAGGCGGATGATTCCCTTTGGAACGCCAGCCTCTATGCGGCCTGGATCTACACCTTACAGCCTCTTCTGGAAAAAAAGGCAGAGGGCTGCCCGGCTTTTATGCAGTCCGAGAACTGGCTCAGGAAGGATCTGGAGTGCTTTTTGGGCAGCTTTACGGAGCTGAAACATGATACGGTGCTCTACAGCAAGCAGATGATCGCGGAAATGGGCGGCGGCGAAGAGGAGGTCCTGGACGACAGGGGCTATGTGGAGCCGGAGCCTCTGGTGTTTTCCCGGTTCACGGCCCTGGCGGAGGGGACGATGGAGGGCCTTGCGGGATTCGATATGCTCTCCCGGGATGCGAGACAGGACCTTACGAGGCTTTCAGAGCTTTCAGAAAGCCTTCGGATCATTGCTGAAAAGGAGCTGAAGGGGGAGCTGCCCACAGAGGAGGAATTTGAGCTGATCCGGATCTACGGCGGCGAGATCGAGCATTTCTGGCAGGAGGTCTACAAGGACGAGGCGGAGGGAGAGTATTTCACCAGCCAGATGTTCCCTGCGGCTCTGGCCGTGGATGTGGCCACGGATCCCAACGGAAGCGTCCTCCAGCTGGCCAACGGGAATCCCTCCATGATCGTGGCGGTGGTGCCGGTAGAAGGAAAACTCAGGCTGGCAAGAGGCTCTGTCTTCAGCTTCTATCAGTTTGAACAGCCCATTGACAAGCGGCTGACAGATCGTGAATGGAGGATCATGCTGGGGATCGATCCGGATGACGACGGGGAATACCACTGGGAAAGCCCGGAGGTGGAGCAGCCCGCCTGGACGGATCCCTACAGAGTCCGCTATGATTATTAAACTGAAAAAGCATCTGTGGCTCTTAATCCCGGCGGCGGTGTTTTTCTTCACGGCCCTTATGTTCTGGCTCATGGGAGCCTTTCTTCCGGAATGGATCGAATGGCAGAGCCGGGACAGACTTACGGCCGAGCGGGTCATTTCCCTTCATGACAGACGTCTTTCCATTGAGCAGGATGGAAAGGAATTCTATAAGACTCCTCTCTTTACCCATGTACAGGATTTTCTGTACTTTGACATCAACGGAGACGGAGCGGAGGAGCTGATCCTGTTAGTCTGGAAACGGGGGAGCTACGGAGAGCACAAGCCCACCTGGGTGACTCGGGATGAGACGGGCTTTTCCCAGCATATTTTCATCTACAGCTTTCAGGAGGACCGGCTGAAGCCCATCTGGATGAGCTCAAAGCTGGGGATCGAGGTGAAGAGCTTTGATGTTTCCGGGGAGAGGACAATTCTTTTAAGAGAGCCGGATGGCAGGGAGACGGAATGGGTATGGCTTTCCTTCGGCCTGACCCGGAAGGAATAGCATCGGCGTTTTCAATCGGCCCGGGAGTATGGTATACTGAAACGGTTATGGAGGTTTGATCATGCATATTACAGACAGCATTGTTTATATCGGTGTCAACGATCACGACATCGATCTTTTTGAAGGACAGTACGATGTGGACGGGATCTCCTATAATTCCTATGTGATCCTGGATGAAAAGACCGCAGTCTTTGATACCGCGGATCAGCGAATGACGGGAGCATGGATCTCCAATCTCACCAATGCCCTGGAGGGCAGGACGCCGGATTATATCGTGATCTCCCATATGGAGCCGGATCATTCCGCAAGTCTGGATGCCTTTTTCCATAATTTCCCGGACACAAAGGCGGTGGGAAACGCCAAGACCTTCCAGATGGCGGACCAGTTCTTCCCGGGGCTGATCCCGGAGGGACAGAGGATCACAGTGAAGGAGAACGAGGAGCTTTCCCTCGGCAGCCATACGCTGGTGTTTTGCATGGCTCCCATGGTTCACTGGCCGGAGGTCATGGTGACCTATGAAAAGGCGGAGCAGGTTCTGTTTTCCGCCGATGCCTTCGGACGCTTCGGGGCGCTGCCGGAGCAGAAGGGAAAGCCGGACATTCTGGCAGAGTATAAGGATGGAAGCTGGGATGCTGAGGCCAGGCGCTATTATCTGAATATCGTAGGAAAATACGGGGCGCAGGCCCAGGGGCTCTTAAAGAAAGCCTCTGCACTGGAGATCAAAAGGATCCTGCCCCTTCACGGCCCGGCCCTTTCGGGAGACTTATCCCACTACATAAACTGTTATCAGCTCTGGTCCTCCTACACCGCAGAGAAGCAGGGAGTCCTCATCGCCTTCGCCGGCGTCTACGGCCACACTGCCGCAGCTGCCGATGCCCTGGCGGAGAAGCTTCGGGAAAAAGGCGTGGAGGTCCTGGTGCTGGATCTGGCCAGAACGGATCCCGCGGAAGCGCTGGCCCAGGCCTTTGTTTACGACCGTCTTGTGGCTGCCGCCACCACTTATGATGCGGGAATCTATCCTACGATGGAAGAGTTCCTGATCCACTTAAAAGGAAAAGCATACCAGAACAGGAGAGTCGGCATCATCGAAAACGGTACCTGGGCTCCCATGAGCGGCAAGCTGATGAAGGCTTATTTTGAGGGGATGAAGAACATTGAGCTCCTGGAGCCCATGGTGACGATAAAGTCCGCCCTGAATGAGGAGTCCGAAGCGGCCCTTTCTTCGCTGGCGGATGCCCTGAGCAAATAGGCATACTTCCTCCAATGCCGCTTCAGCGGCAGCCTGAGGAGAAATTGCGAATGCGATTTCTCCGATTGGATCAGTGCATTTTGCGCCGCCAGCGGCACAAATGCAGGTATGTAAAAACTGCTATCGAGCAGTTTTTACATACTTTGATCAGTGTGATGAAGACCACAAAAGGACCGGATCTATGAAACTGATCTCATGGAATGTAAACGGGCTTCGGGCCTGCGTCAAAAAGGGCTTCGAGGACTATTTTAAGGAGGCGGACGCGGATTTCTTCTGTCTCCAGGAGACCAAGCTCCAGGAGGGCCAGATCGACTTTGCCCCAGAGGGCTATCACAGCTACTGGAATTACGCGGAAAAGAAGGGATATTCCGGCACGGCTGTCTTCGCGAAACAAGAGGCACAGGAGGTGCGGTATGGCATGGGGATCCCGGAGCACGATACGGAGGGCAGGCTCATTACCCTGAAATATCCGGAGTTCTTTGTCTGCACGGTCTACACCCCCAATGCCCAGAGAGAGCTGACCAGGCTGTCCTACCGCATGGAGTGGGAGGATGCCTTCCGGGAGTATTTAAACACGCTCAGGAAGGAAAAGCCCGTCATCGTATGCGGGGACATGAATGTGGCCCACCGGGAGATCGATCTGAAAAACCCGAAGACCAACCGGGGGAATGCCGGCTTTACGGATGAGGAGCGGGAGAAATTCGGGATCCTGCTGGACACCGGCTGGATCGACACCTTCCGGCATTTCTACCCTGACCTGGAGGGAGCCTATTCCTGGTGGTCCTATATGGGCAGGGCCAGGGAGAAGAATGTGGGCTGGCGCATCGACTATTTCCTGGCTTCCGCTGAGCTTTCAGACAGACTGCAGGACGCATCCATTCATCCGGAGATCATGGGAAGCGATCACTGCCCCGTGGAATTGAGGTTGACATAGTGTGAAAAATCATACGGAACCTTTGGTTCCGTTGGATGCACTGATTTTTCACACCGCAATTTGCGCCGGAGCGTCGCAAATTGATTGATGGCAGAGCCGAATCTGAAACTCGGCCCGCCCGTCGCTAACGCTCCTGAATTGGGTTTAATATGGAAAACACAGCGAGACCAAAACCGGCGCCCCAGGAGCTCTACCGGCATTTCAAGGGAAGGCTGTACCAGATCGTGACCCTGGCGGTCCATTCGGAAACCGGGGAAGACCTGGTGGTGTACCAGGCTCTGTACGGCAGCTTCCGGGTGTACGCCAGGCCCCTTTCCATGTTCATGAGTAGGGTGGACAGGACGAAATATCCGAATGTTACCCAGGAATGGCGCTTTGAAAAAGTGCAGAAAAAGACCATGGAGGTCCTGAAGGAAGCGAAAGAAGAGGCGCTTCCGGAGGAAAGGACGGAGAATAAGCCCGTTTCTTCCTCCCATCAGGCGTTCGATGCGGAAAGGAAGGAGGACAGCTCTCTGCCGCCCCTGCTGTTAGAGTTTCTGGATTCCAGAAGAGCCTCCGACAGATTGAAGCTCCTGTCCCAGATGCACAGGACTCTGACGGATGAAATGGTGGACACCATGGCTGTGGCGCTGGATATCGAGGTGAAGGCGGGAGAGCTGGAGGATCGCTATAACGAGCTGAAATACTGCCTGCAGATGCGGGACAAGTATGAAAGATCGGCCAGATAGCTGCTTTTTCATATTCACATTTGTACCGCAGTCGGCCCAAATTGCACTGATCCTGCCGGAGAATCCGCATATGCGAATGCTCCTCAGGCATGCCGCGAAAGCGGCATGTGAGGAAGTACGAAAGAAATCACTATGGCATACAGTCTGGAAAACAAGCTGGTTATCGGTGTCTCCTCAAGAGCCCTGTTTGATATGAGCAAGGAGAACGCCATTTTTGAGGCGGAGGGAGCGAAAAGCTTTGTGGCCTATGAGAGGGAGCATGAGGATGATATCCTCCTTCCGGGCCCCGGGTTTCCGCTGATCCAGTCTCTGCTGAAATTAAACGACCTCC
>CAMNLO010000146.1 GCA_946543095.1 uncultured bacterium | reverse complement strand
GAAACCGGAGAGACCCCCGGGGTTCTGAGCGATCATGGCCTGTATTATCTGAACAATGAAGGAGAGAGCTCCCTGCTCAGTCTGGCAGGGAAGACAAAGGAACCCCTTGCCCTTTTAAGGAGCATGGTGCCAAAGAAAAACACCCTGTTAAGTGCGGAGCTGAACACACTGGATTCCATGGTGCTGCTGACGGAAAGCGGTCTGGATGTGGGGGAATTTCAGGCGAAGGGAATGCTCTTTTCCTATGGATATACTCTGATCACAGACCTGGAGATCCCCGAGGATCAGGAGACCGCGAACAGGATGCAGGAGGCCCAGGAACGCTGCCCTGCGGATATCCTGCTCGACGGGATCGCCGATCTGACGAGGCTGGAAATAGAATACCGCAAGAAGGCCGGCAGGGTGTCCTTAAGCCCTGAAGAGGAACAGGAATACAAGGACCGTTATATCAGGCAGCTGGAGCTGATCATCGATTCCGCCGAGACCCTTCAGGATACGGCGCCCCAGGATTCCCAGGGGATCGTGCTCTTTCACAACGAGGGACAGATGAAGAACGCCCTGAACTCCGATCGGGGGATCCATCAGCCCATCCGGATGGCCAAATGGTTTAAGGAAGCCCTGGAGAAGGGCTACAGCATCGATGAAATGACATTGTATTCGGCCCTTTCCTTAAGGCAGGCGGAGGCAGGAGTGTATCTGGACAGGTTAAGCGGTCTGCCGGACACGGATGCCTGTGCTGACGTAAGAAATAAGCTGAAGAACTATCAGAAAAAGCGCGATGAGCTGATGGCGGGAGGCTATCCCGATGACAAAGCGTTTCAGGCGTATCTTCAGTCGGAGCGGGACGTCCTTACGGCAGTGAAGAAGCTGCCGGCAAAGGAGCTTTCGGAAGAGCTCAGGGAGGCCGCTTCCATGGCTGTCCAGAAGTTCGATGAGCCCTATATCAATCCGGCCCTGAACGGTTATGGCAGAGACCTGACTCAGATCCGGGCGGATATCCAGGCAAAGAAGAATACTCTCCGGGCCCAAATGGAGCTGACCGGTCAGGGGGATGTGGCCATAGAGGCTCTGAAGAGCCTTCAGAAGTCGGATTCCCGGCTGCACAGGGATTCCAAGGAATACAAGGCTGCTTTTTCAGCTCTGAAGGGATTCCGGCAGGCTTCCCTGACCGAGGATGCGCAGCTTGCCGCCGTGAAAAAGGAGGAAGCCATACAGCGCATCGGGGAATATATCAAGGCCAGGGGAAAGGTCCGGACCACTTTGCTTGGAGAAAAGCGCTTCCAGGTGTTTATGACCGTCCTTGCGGCCATAGAGAATGAGGAGCGCTTCGGGGAAAGGATCCGTGACATCAATGGGGAAAGACGGGGCAGAAACCTGCTGGATCCGCAGACCTACAAGGATAAGGCGGATTCCCTGAAACAATACACCCTAAAGGAGATCGATAAAACCTGCCGGAAAGAGGAATGTATGGCCAGGGCCTTAAAGCAGCGGGAGATCCTGAAGGAACGGATGGAAAAGAAGGCCAGGTGGAAGAAAGAGGCTGCTCCCATCGATGAGATGATCGCAAAGGTTAATGGGGAGCTGGAAGCGCAGATGGCGGCAAAGGAACAGAAAAACCTGACTCCGGAGGAGGCAAAGACCATCGCCGCAAAAGGCATCTACCTGGAGACCTTAAAGCCCGCGCTGCATACGCTGCGCTCCAAAGAGCATCCCGTTCTTCCGAAGGACATGAAGGGAGCCCTTTCAGAGAAGAGCTTCGAGAAGGGGATCGGTGATCTGAAGAAGGATACAGCCTTTCAGAAGCTCTTTGATGAGATCATGGGATCCGACGGGTCGCCGGAAAAAGTCACACCCGAGAAGGTGAACCTCATCCTGGACTTCCGGTCGATAAAGAACCGGTACTATCAGAAGCGGAAAGAGGAACTGAAACGCAAAGAGGCAGCAAAGACGGATCCAAAGCAGGCGAAGAAGGAAGCGGAAAAGGCGAAAGCAAAGAAGGATACCGCCAGGAAGAAATAATCATTCTCGGAAAAAGGAGATCAGGACATGCCCGGAAGAACCAGAAATCTCGGAGAGCATTTTTCTAAGATCTACAGTGTTGCCCAATCGGCCCTCTCCATGGGAGGCATTTTGACGGGCTTAAAACAGGAGGCGGACAGCATCCTGACGCAGCTTGCACCCATTAATGATATCACCCTAGAGGTGTTGGGGAATGTGGTCCCCGAGGACTCCGGGGAGATAGGTGAGATCAAGGATGAGGCAAGCAATCAGCCATATATAAATGAAGCCGGGCAGGAAGCCATGCTTGGCGTCACAGGGAAGGCCAGGGAACCCCTTCGGGCCTTCAGAAGCAAAATGCCGGCGGAAAAGACCCTGCTCCATTCGGAGCTGAATGTCATTGATTCCATGATCCAGCAGGCGGAAAGTGGTCTTGATATGGGCTTAAGCCTGGCAAAGGGAATCCTCTACAGCTATCACTATTCCCTGGTGGTGGATATGGATGTTCCGGAGGATGTAAAGAGCGCGGATCACATGCAGAAAGCAATGGAGCGCTATCCGGCGGATATCCTGCTGGATGGGATCTCCGACATGATGAGGCTGGAGATGGAATACCAGCAGAAGATGCGCCGTGTTTCCCTCAGTGTCCGGGAGGAACAGGAATACAGGGAACGCTATATCAGGCAGCTGGATCTGATCATCGACTCCGCGGAGATGGTGCAGGATATGGAGCCTGAGGATCCCGACGGCCTCGCGGTCTTTCATACCAAAGGCCAGCTGATCAATGTGACGAATTCCGACCGGGGGATCCATCAGGCCATCCGGATGGCCAAATGGTTTAAGGAGGCGCTGAATAAGGGCTACAGCATCGATGAGATGACCTTTTATTCTGCCATGGCGATGAAGGAGACGCAGCAGGGCGCTTCTCTGGATCAGCTGATGGGGCTGCCGGAGACGAAGGATTTTGCGGAAACAAGGGAAAAGCTGAAGAAGTATCATGAGAAACGAAAGGAGCTGATGGCAGGCGGCTATCCGGATGATGCAAGCTTTCACGAATATCTGGAGGCGGAGAAGGATGCCTATGACGCGCTGAAAAAGATCAGGAAGGACAAGCTTACGGACGCGCTTTCGGAGGAGCTGAAGAATGCCGTCCAAAAGCTTTTGGATAATGAAAAAGTAAACTATAGTAACGCCGTGATAAGGGGCTATAACAGATCACTGTCCACTATCCGGGATGACATCCGAAAAACAAAAGAGCCTCCCTAGGCTTCCGTGGATCTCGTCCGGCAGGGGGATGTGGCGCTTCAGGCCGTAAAGGTCCTGAAGGAGTCCGATCCCTGGTATCATAAGAATTCCCAGGAATACAAGGATGCGCTGTCATCCCTGAAGGAGTTTCAGAAGGCGGCCCTGACCAGGGATGCGGGGATTGCCGCGCAAAAGAGGGAAGAGGCAGTAAGAAGCATCGGGGAATACTTAAAGGGAAAGGACAAAGCCCGGTCCACTGAGCTGGGAGAGAAGCGCTTCCGCGTATTTATGACAGCACTTGCGGCCATGGAGGGGGAGGAGCGTTTTGCCCAAAGGATCAATGGCATTAACAGGACCAGAAAGGGCAGGAATCAGCTGGAGGCACTCACCTACACTACAAAGGCGGAAAACCTGAAGGAGGGCGCCGTAAAGGAGATCGAAAAGACCTATGGAAAAGAAGAATGCATGGCCAGAGCTTCCAGGAATCGGGGGATCTTAAGAGACCGGATGGAAAAGAAAGCCATGTGGAAGCAGGAGGCGGCGCCCATCAACGAAATGATCGCAAAGATCAATGGGCAGCTTGTCACGGAGAAGAAAATGAAGGACAAGCCCATTCCCGCAAAAGAGGAGCTTATGGATATCGCCGCAAAGAACGTCTATCTGGAGACCATAGAGTCCGCGCTGTATCAGGAGCGCACCAAAGAGCATCCCGTTCTTCCGGATCAGCTGAAGATAGCCCTTTCCTCCGAGAGCATTGAGAAGGGGATCCGGGATCTGAAGAAGGAACAGGCCTTTCAGAAGGCCGTTGAGTTTTATATCAGATCCGGTGAGAACAGCATCACGATGCAGGATGTAAACTGGGTCGTGACTCACGGGAATGTGAAGAACAGATTCTATGAGATCAAAAAGGCTCAGCTGCAAAAGAAGGAAGAACCTAAGGCGATAAAGCCCGTGAAGGAAGCGGGGAAAACGGAAGTGAAGAAGGAAACGGCGAGGAAAAAGTAAGAAGCCGCAAAAACAAAGACTCCGCTGAAGGAAGCGTTAAAGGAGCAGATCAGGCCCGATGCGGCGATGCAGGCATTCAGAGCAAAAGCGAAGAGAAATATGCAGACGGCAAAGACGGTGGAGGAAATGAGCATGGAGAAGAAAAACTCCGCCCAGGTGAAAAAGACCGGTGAGAAAAAAGCCCCTTCAATGGGCTGAGTGATCCGGCAGCAGCGGGAAACAGATTCAGGGAAAGGAAAAGAAGATGCCGAAAACAATCTATGGAAAATTCAGTATAGCGTTTCTGAAATCAATCGGAATGAACATGACGAAGGCGGCGAGATCTGGTTGTGTGATCCCGCCCACTGAGGAGCAGATAAAGGGAAAGATCGATCCGAATCAAGCTTTTTATGAAGAGTTGTTTGAGGACATGGAGGATGCATTTAATAATTATACAGCGCATCCTGAGATGGAAACGGATGAAAAGGATTTCGTATATAATCGAGAATTTAACAGACTGGGGGATGACAAGGCAGTACGCAAAAATATGCAGTTTTACTTTGATGCTCAGGACAGGATCGAGCAGCATACGCCTGAGAATGCATATCTTAGCAAGGCCCTGAGCAAGATTACCAGAGCAAAGCTGAATCTCGTTGACGCGGGGGCTGATTCAACCGAACTCTGCGGCTATGGGACGCTCTTCCAGTTTCTGATCAATATGGACGGCAATTGTGAGTATCAAACCGAGGAGGAGAAGCTCAAAGAGCAGAACTGGGCCTTAAAGGAGATGCCGGTGGATGTGTTCGGGAATGCAGGTGCGGAGCTTTGGGAGACGGCCTTTGAGTATCAGCTCGAAAAAAGGAAGCGTCCTTTAAGCCCTGCGGAAGAACGGGAATACAATCAGCGCTTTATCAAGCAGCTGGATATCCTGATCGATGC
>CAMNLO010000145.1 GCA_946543095.1 uncultured bacterium | reverse complement strand
GGGAGGAGGCGGCGCAGGCCTGACCGCCGCCGTTTCCGCAGCGGAAGCCGGAAAGAGCGTGATCCTGCTGGAAAAGGGAAAGCTGCTTGGGGGCAACACCGCAAAGGCGGCTTCCGGCATGAATGCCGCCCAGACCCATTACGAAGAGGAGCAGGGGGTGGAGGATTCCCCCCAGCTGTTTGCCTCGGACACCATGGCTGCCGGAGAGGAGCAAAACGACCCGGAGCTGGTGCAGTATCTTGCGGAGCAGTCCGGAAAGGCCGTGGAATGGCTGGATGAACAGGAGCTTCCTCTTTCGGCCCCCCTTGTCAGGATGACCGGAGAGTCCGCAAGCCGCACCCACAGGCCCCTGGATGAAAACAGCAAGGTCATCGATATCGGCAGCTTTCTGGTGGACGGCCTTGCGAAAAAGGCAAAGGAGTCAGGGGTCCTGACCATGACGGAGACGGAAGTCTACGAGATTATCATGGAGAATGAGAAGGCTGCAGGCGTCAGAGGCATGGGAAAACGGGGGAATATCATAACGGTGAACTCCTCCTCCGTCATCATCGCCACGGGAGGCTTCGGCGGGGATCTTTCCATGGTGGCCCGCTACCGGCCGGATCTGAAGGGCTATATCTCCACCAATGTGTCCACAGTTTCGGGAGATGCCATCTATTTCCTGGAAGCCGCGGGAGCCGATTTTACGGATATGGACAAGATCCAGCTAAACCCCACCGCCGTTTCCGAAGACGGTGCCCTGGCGGCGGAGACCATCCTGGCGGACGGGGCCATTCTGGTGAATCAGGAAGGAAAGCGCTTCGTCAACGAAACGGATAAAACGGAAGCCGTCTGCTCCGCGGAGATCGCCCAGGAGGGCGGCAGCGTGTGGCTTTTCATGGACCGGAAAATGTATGATTCCTCCCCGGTGATCCAGGATCTGGACAGCAAGGGCTATCTTCTCTATGGAGAGACCCTTTCGGACCTGGCGCAGAAAATGGGCTGCAACACCGTGGCCCTCACCACCCTCACCAACACCTTAAAGCGCTGGGCCAATTCCGTGGCCGCGGGCAAAGATGAGGACTTCGGGCGGCCCATCGATAAGAACGCCTTCCGGTCTGACCTCTCGGAGGGACCTTATTACGCCGTGAGCGTATGCCCCGGCATTCATCACTGCATGGGAGGCGTGAAGATCGATCAAAACGCCAGGGTCATCAGTGTTTCGGGAGAACCCATCCCCGGCCTCTTTGCCTGCGGGGAAGTTACCGGCGGCATCCACGGCGCAGATGTGATCAGCGGCAATGCCATCAGCGATGCTTTGGTGTTCGGCCGCACTGCGGGAGAAAACGCCGCAAAGGAGAACTAGAGTATGTTTGCATTCAGCACGGGCTACGCCGGCATCATCGCCGCAGCCCTGTCCGGATTCTTACTGACCTTCCTTCTCATGGGGCATCCCCCGGCATTCCTGCCCAGGGACCAGGGCAGGGCTTTTGCCGTAAACGGGGAAAAATCAAAGGGAAAGGTCCGGGGAACAGGAATCCTTTTCATCGCGGTGTACTGCCTTACGGCTCTTCTGCTGCTGCCCATAGACCTGGAATTTGCGGGATATCTGGTGCTTCTGTTCTTCTCCATGCTCTTCGGCTATCTGGATGACGCCTCTAAGACCCCCTGGAAGGACTACATCAAGGGAGCACTGGATCTGGGGATCTCCATCCTGTCCATGCTCATCTTTCTCCATTACAATTCCACCCAGATCCATTTCTTCGGCTGGAGCATCACTCTTCATCCGGTATTGTATTTTGTGCTGGGGATCGTCCTGATCTGGGTGAGCGTCAATGTGGTGAACTGCACGGACGGGGTGGATGGACTCTGCGGAAGCCTTTCCGTGATCTCGCTGATGAGCTTTGCCCTGCTTATATGGAGTGTGACGGGGAAGATCCCGGATGCTGCCCTGAGGGGCCGCGGAGAGCTGCTGTATGCGGGAGCCTGCCTGCTCTTTATCGGCGTGCTCCTTGCCTATCTCTGGTATAATCTTTCTCCCAGCGCCCTTTTGATGGGAGATGCGGGCTCCCGGGCCATCGGCTTCTTTCTGGCTGTCATCGCCATGAAGAGCGGCCATCCCTGGGCCTTTGTGCCCTTCTGCCTCGTGATGATCCTGGATGGGGGACTGGGGCTTGTAAAGCTCTTTCTGCTGCGGTTTTTCAAGATCTCCATCTTTCCCAACACCAGGATGCCCCTCCACGATCATTTCCGGAAGACCGCGGGGTGGTCCGATCCCCAGGTAGTGGGCCGCTACATCATCCTCCAGGGGCTGCTCTGCGCCGGAGGCCTGGCGATCCTGTATCAATACATGTAATACAAAAGCGTTAAAGAAGCAGAGCGATCCGTGTATTGCATAGCTCTTAACTCTTGATACTGAACCGGAACCGCGCCTCTCCCTTTTCCCAGCCCGCCTCCAGCCTGCCGCCCATCTGCTTTGTAAGGCTCTCCGCCAGGGACAGCCCGATGCCGTAGCCCCCCTTTGCGGAATGGGATTCATCCTCTCTGTAGAAGCGCTCGAAGAACCGCTCATAGTCCACATTGGCCCCCGCCGCGAAGCTGTTGGCAATGGTGATGCGAAAGCCTCTGCCCGCCTTCTCCAGCTCCGCCCGCACAATGCCCCCTTCATCGCAGTATTTCACGGCGTTGTCGCAAAGCAAGGTCAGAAGCTGCCGGAAACTGCTTTCCGGGATCTTGCAGGTGACTCCCGGAGCAATGTTTTTTTCCAGCCGCTTCCCGTCCTGGGCGATCATGGCCCGGAAAGCCTCCACCGACTCCTCCGCAGCTTTGGAGACATCCGCCCTGGCACAGGCGTTCTTACCTTCGTTCTCCCTGCTCTTTGCGATCTGCACCAGATTCGCCACCAGGCCCGAAAGCCTGTCCACCTGCCTGATGGTGGACCTTGTCCACTCCGTCTCCCCGTAGAGAGTCTCCTGCATTTCCGTGTTGGCCCGGATCACCGCCAGCGGAGTCTTTAATTCATGGGAAGCATTGGTGATGAACTGCTTCTGCTTCTCCATGTTCTCAATCTCCGGCTTGCAGGCCTTATAGGAAAAGAAGTGCATCAGGAAAAAGGCGAATACGGTCCCCAGGCCCATGATGCTCATGGCGGCAAACAGGACTCTGTTGCTCACCAGAACCTCTCCGCTCCTGTCCAGATAGATCACAAGAGTCCCGCCCTGTTCTCTGGGGGAGACATTGTAATAGAATTTTCCGAAGCTTCCGAAGCGGAAAAAGCGATGCTTCACGATCTCCGCGTAGGTGATCATCTCCTCCTCATCCGCAAAGTCCAGATTGTGGGTGATCACATCCTCCACATTGCCCTCCGCGTCATAGCGCACCGCGAAATACCGCATGGAATAGCCGAAGGCCCCGGAGCCGGGGCTGTGGGGGTTCACCCCGAAGAATTCCGACAGGGAAAACTCCATGATGTTCTCCACCGTGTATTCCTCTTCCTCCATCTCCTCAGGCTCCCGCTCCGGCTCCGTTTTACTGTCCATATGCGAGGGAGGGCTGATATCCCCGTCATTGACGGCAATATAGTTCATGATCCGCCGGACCTCGCTCCGCAAAGTCACCAGGGAGAACATGCTGATGAGCCCCCCCATCAGCATCATGGTGCAGAACACCGCCAATGTGGAGCTTAAGGTAAACCGTCTTCTTAACCGGTTGATCTCCCGCTCACTCATGAAGCGTTTCCCCGGTCAGATAAAAGCCCTTCTCTTCCCGCCGGATGACGGCGGAGGATGCCACGGAGGAGAGCTTCCTGTTGATGAAGTTTACATAAAGCTTCACCGTCTCCTCTCCGGACTCCGGTTCACTGCCCCAGATCCTGGAGAGCAGATGGGAAAGCCCCAGAGGGGTTTCCCTGCTCTGCATCAGGACCTGCAGAAGCTCCGCCTCCCTTAAGGAAAGCCGGACGGAATTTTCCGCGCTTAAGGTCAGTGTGTCCATATCCAGAGAGAAGTCGGAAAAGCTGAGCTTTCCCGCGTCATACACCGTCTTTCTTCTGGTCATGGCGTGGACCCTGGCCAAAAGCTCCTTCATGGAAAAGGGCTTGGGCAGATAGTCGTCCGCTCCCGCCTCCAGGCCTGCCACCCTGTCGTCCACCTCCGCCTTGGCGGTGAGCAGCAGCACCGGGGTGTAGATCTCCCGCTTCCTGAGCTCCGTCAGGACGGAGATCCCGTCCCGGAGGGGCATCATGATGTCCAGGATCATGGCGTCATACCCGTTTTGCAGCGCGGCGTTTAAAGCCTCCTCCCCGTTGAAAAAGGGGTCCACGTCAAAGCTGTCGTGGCGCAGCATGGCACACACCGCCCGGTTCATATCCTCCGTATCTTCCGCAAGTAATAATTTCATGATCGCCTTTCCGAATGAAACCGGATCGCTCCGTTTCACTTGTTCTCAGAATTTTTCAAACATCCGCTTTGCGTTCCTTTATTTCATAATGGAATCTCTTATGGTCTGCATGGACAGGTCGGTGCTGGCCAGCTCCTCGGCGCAGCGCTTCAGCTCCCCCACGATCAGGCCCACGTCTCCTCCCACATCCTTTTTGTACTTCAGATGATGCTCCAGGGCCGCCCAGGTGTCCATGGAAATGGTCCTGAGCTGTATCTCCGCGAAATACCCGGCTTCCAGCTTCAGGATCAGATGCAGGGACCGGTAGCCGTTTGGCTTCGCATGGCGGATATAATCCTTTTCCTCGAACAGCTCCACCCCCGGCAGCGTCAGGATCCTGTCCCGGATGGCGTACACATCATCCACAAAGGCGCAGACGATCCGGATCCCGATGGCGTCGTGGATCTTCGTTAAGGCAGACTCCGCAGTCTCCGGCAATCCCTTCCTGCGGCATTTCTCCCGCATGCTCTCATCGCTTTTGATCCTGCTCAAAAGATGCTCCACGGGATCCATTCCCAGAAAACCCTTAATGTTTTCCCGGATGACCTCGATGCCCGTCATCAGTTCGCCGCAGGCCTTCTCCAGCTCGCTTAACTGTTCTCCATAGATCGTTTCCTGTTCATTCATGGCGTTATTCTATCACAAAACCTTCCCGGAAAGGAACGCATATTTCTTAATACCGTCTTAATCCCATCCGTGATCCCTTAACGCCATCTTTGCAGAAAGGCCGCTGCAATAGAGTCACAGAGAAA
>CAMNLO010000144.1 GCA_946543095.1 uncultured bacterium | reverse complement strand
TGTGATCTTTGTGGAAAAGGGCTCCAAAAACCTGATGGAGTTAAGAGATGTGATCTTAAGGAGCTGGGAGCGCAGGGCAGCATTCAGAACGGAAGGTTAGGAAACGGGAAAATGGATTTACAAAACGCATATAAAGAGCTGGGTATTTCCGACAGCATACAGAGGATCGGCAGGGAGGTGCTGTCCTCTTTGTCGGAGCGGTTTCAAGAGATCGACGAAAGGGCGGAATACGGGCAGTTAAAGGTGCTGCAGGCCCTGAAACAGAATAATGTATCGGAGGCCTGCCTGTCCGGCACCACGGGCTATGGCTATAACGATTTGGGACGGGACACCCTGGAAAAGGTCTATGCTGATGTGTTCCATACGGAGGATGCCCTGGTGCGTCCCCAGATCACCTGCGGGACCCACGCCCTGGCCATCGCCTTATCCTCTATGGTGCGTCCGGGAGATGAGATCCTTTCCCCTGTGGGAGCACCCTATGACACGCTTTTAGAGGTCATCGGCATCCGGCCCTCCAGGGGCTCTCTGGCGGAATGGGGAGTGACCTATGCCCAGGCGGATCTGAAGCCGGATGGCAGCTTTGATTACGACGCAATCGAAAACAGGATCGGAGAGCATACAAAGCTGGTGACCATCCAGCGCTCCAGAGGCTATGCCACAAGGCCCAGCCTCAGCACGGAAAAGATCGGAGCGCTGATCCGTTTTCTGAAGGGGATCAAACCCGGCCTGATCTGCATGGTGGACAACTGCTACGGAGAATTCACGGAGATCACTGAGCCCTCGGATGCAGGGGCTGATCTGGTGGTGGGATCCCTGATCAAAAACATCGGGGGAGGCCTTGCTCCCGTGGGAGGCTATATCGCAGGCAAAAAGGAATATGTGGAGCAGTGCGCCTTTCGCCTGACTTCCCCGGGGCTGGGGAAGGAGGTGGGGGCATCCCTTGGGCTTTTGCCCTCCTTCTACCAGGGCCTGTTCTTTGCCCCCACCGTGGTGGCAAACGCAGTGAAATCCGCCGTTTTCGCCGCCGGTGTCTTTGAGAAGCTGGGCTATCCGGTGTTCCCGAAAATGACGGAGCCACGATATGATATCGTGCAGGAGATCATCCTTGGGAAACCGGAAAAGCTCATTGCCTTCTGCAGGGCGATCCAGGCTTCTTCCCCCATCGACGCATCCTTTGCCCCGGAGCCCTGGCCCATGCCCGGGTACGACTGCGATGTGATCATGGCCGCCGGGACCTTTACCTCCGGCTCCTCCATCGAGCTATCCGCAGACGGCCCCATGAGAGAGCCCTACAGCGTCTATTTTCAGGGAGGCCTCACCTTCCCCCACGCCAAATTTGCGATTCTTTCCGCGGCACAGGCTACCGCTGGTACGGGAAACATGGTATAATAAGAGTTCACTGCAAAAGCAGTGAGATTCGCGCTGATATTCCCCTTTCTTTGATTTAAGAGAAAGGGGTTATTATGGATGCTGTAAGATCGGATCTTCTGCCTTATGAAAAATTCAGGCTTCTGGGACCGCAAGCCCTGACGGATGCGGAGCTTCTTGCCATCGCCATCCGCACCGGGACGCCCGGAAAAAAGCCGCTGGATCTGGCTCTGGAGATCCTGGAGTCCTGTTACACCACGAAGCACGGACTGATGTCCCTGATGCATTTAAGCATCAAAGAGCTGATGGAGATCCCGGGGATCGGGGAAGTGAAGGCCATCCGATTAAAGGCCATTGCGGAGATCTCCCGGAGGATCGCCAGACAGCGGCAGGAAGAGACACTGGATTTCAGCTCTCCGGAGAAGATCGCCTTCTATTTCATGGAGGATCTGAGGCATCAGGAAAGAGAGCAGGCGCTTTTGCTTTCCCTGGATGCCAAAGCGGGGCTTTTGGGAGAGACCCTTCTCTCCACGGGGACCATTAAAAATGTGCTGATCTCCCCCAGGGAAGTGTTTCTGGAGGCCCTGCGGCTGCAGGCGGTCAGGATCGTGCTTCTGCACAATCATCCCAGCGGAGATCCTGCCCCCAGCATGGAGGATGTGAACCTCACCAGACGTCTGTCCGAAGCGGGGCAGCTGATGGACATCCCCCTGGCGGACCATATCATCATCGGAGAGCTTTCCTATTTCAGCTTTCAGGAAAGCGGGCTCCTTGTACAGTAAAGCAATATCGGAGAAAAGACCATGACCAATAATGCCTTCGGCATCGACCTGGGAACCAGCAATATCAGGATCTATGACCTGAACTCGGATACGGTGCATCTTCAGAAGAACATGATCGCCATCGCCAATAAAAAGGAGCTGTTTGCCTACGGGGATTCCGCCTATGAGATGTATGAAAAGGCTCCCGGCAACATCGCCATCTCTTATCCCCTGTGCGACGGTGTCATCGCGGATATCAACAATATGGAGACCATTCTCCGATATTATGTAAACGATATCACAGGGGGCCAGGGAAGCAGGCTTTCGGACTACTACGTGGCGGTGCCCACCGACATTACGGATGTGGAGAAGCGTGCCTTCTACGACCTGATCACCGACGCGAAGCTGAAGGCCAGAAAGGTCATGACCGTGGAGAAGGCTCTGGCGGACGGACTGGGCCTGGGAATCGACGTGAAGACCTCCCAGGGCGTGATGGTGGTGGACGTGGGCTTTGACACCACGGAGATCTCCATCCTTTCCCTTGGAGGTATCGTCTTAAGCCGCCTGATCAAAATGGGAGGCAATAAATTCGACGAATCCATCCGTGCCTGCGTCCGGAAGGAAATGGGGCTGCTCATCGGCAGAAAGACCGCGGAACAGGTCAAGATGGCGTTAAAGGAGCTGGCAAACACCGGCCGGAACGCCATCGTCTACGGCAGGGATATCGTCACGGGCCTGCCTGTGGAGCGGGAGCTGCCCACGGATATGATGCAGGAATGCCTCCAGGAAAACTTCCACACCATCGTGGACAATATCAAGGTCATTCTGGAGCGGACTCCCCCGGAATTATCCGCGGATATCTTCCGGAAGGGTATCTTTTTGACCGGCGGTGCCAGCGACGTGGCGAATTTCACAAATATCCTGAACGCCGGCACCCAGTTAAACGTGAATGTCCCGGAGGAGCCCTTAAAGAGTGTGGCCTACGGTCTTTCCCGTATCATTAAGGACGAGAATTTCCGCTCCCTTGCGAAAAACGCCGAGGACGGCAGAACCCTTTCATGAGCCCGGTCATTAAACCGAAGGGGGAGACTCCGTCTCTTCCTCCGAAATTCTGGGTCTTTATCATTTCCGGATTATGTCTGGCCCTGATGATCCTGACCTTCCATTCGGATTTTTCTTCCGTGTTTTTCCGCGGCATTCTCGGGACCATCCTGACGCCCTTCGAAAAGGGCATTGCCCGGGCGGGCTCCTTAATGACGGAGCGCTCGAAGGAGTTGGCCAGCATCCGTGACCTTCTGGAGGAGAACAGAAGACTGAAGGAGGAGCTGGACAACCTGACCATCGAAAACACGACGCTGCAGCAGGAAAAATACGAGCTGGCGGCCCTCCGTTCCCTCTATGAGCTGGACGAGGAATATGACGAATTCGAAAAGGTGGGCGCCCGGATCATCAGCAAGGATTCCGGCAACTGGTACCACAGCTTTCTCATAGACAAGGGGGAGCAGGACGGCATTGCGGTGGATATGAACGTCATGGCGGGCAGCGGGCTGGTGGGCCGCGTCGACATGGTGGGCCCGGGCTATGCCAGAGTACTTTCCATCATCAGCGACAATTCCAATGTTTCCTGCATGGTCTTATCCGCCCAGAGCAATCTGATCGTATCCGGCTCCCTGGAAAACTACGCCCAGGGGGTCATCGATTTTGCCCAGCTCTTTGACCCGGACGCAAAGGTGGTGCCGGGAGACAAGATCGTCACCAGCCAGATCAGCGAAAAATATCTTCCCGGGATCCTGGTGGGATATGTGGCCAGCGTGGCGGATGACGCCAATAATCTGACCCGTTCCGGGACCCTCACCCCGGCGGTGGATTTTGCCCATCTGGAGGAGGTTCTGATCCTGACCCGGACCAAGGAGCTGCCGGAAGATCCCTTTGGAGAAGAGCGATGAGAAGACTGATCCGGATCCTGTTCATCCTGCTCACCGTGGTCCTCGCCTTTCTTCTGGAAAGCTGCGTCTTTGCAAGGCTGCCTTTCCTTACGGTGTCCCCGAACCTTCTAGTGGTCATCACCGCCTCCCTCGGGTTTATGCGGGGGGAGGGAGAGGGGATCTTCACCGGGACCTTCGCCGGGCTTTTGATGGATGTGTTCTTCGGCCAGGTGCTGGGGCTTTATACCCTTCTGATGATGCTGATCGGGTATCTGAACGGCAAGCTGAACGCGGTGTATTACCCCTCGGACTTAAGGCTTCCCCTTGTGGCGGTGCTGGGCAGCACCTTCAGCCTTGGCGTGGTGCAGTACGGCATCCTGTTTCTGCTTCGGGGGAGGTTTCATTTCTTTTACTATCTGGGACATGTGATCCTGCCGGAAACCATCTTCACGCTGATCTCCATGTTCTTTCTCTATCCGCTGCTGCTCCTGATCGACCACAGGCTTTCGGAAGCAGAGGAAAAAGAGGTCAGAAGATTTGTTTGAGCATTTCTGGGAAAAAATCTGGGGCATCATCCGCTCCAGATCATTCTTCATGTGCCTGGTGGCCTTCGTCCTCTTCGGGATCCTGATGCGACGGGTCTTTGACCTGCAGATCATCCACGGGGAGGACTACTTAAACAGCTTTGAGCTGAAGATCGAGAAGCGCCGCTCCATTCCTGCCACCAGAGGCAATATCTATGACCGCAACGGCATCCTCCTGGCCTATAACGAGCTGGCCTACTCCGTGACCATGGAGGATGTGTACGAATCCGGCAGAGGAAAGAACGCGAAGCTGAACGAGGCCCTGCTGACACTGGTACATCTCATCGAGAAGAACGGAGATTCCGTGATCTCGGATTTCGGCATCACCATCGGAACAGACGGCAGATATGCCTTTGTATATTCCGGCAACGCCCTGCTGCGTTTTCTGGCGGATGTCTACGGGCGGACTCTGGTAAGCGACTTAACCTACAAGGAGCAGACCAGCACGGCGGAAGAGGTGGTGGAATACCTGTCCGGCAGCTCCAAATTCGGCATTGGCGGCTATACGGATCCCGGAGACAGGAGCACCTTCCGGCCGGGCCTTGGCTTTACAAAGGAGGAGCAGCTAAAGGT
>CAMNLO010000143.1 GCA_946543095.1 uncultured bacterium | reverse complement strand
CGGCCTTGGCCCAGGACTTGGAGCCCTCATAGAGCCCGATGATGACCTTGCAGCCGGAATCCTTCAGATTCAGCGCGTGCGCATGGCCCTGGCTGCCATAGCCGATAATGGCGATGGTCTTGCCCTTTAACAGGTCCAAATTGCAGTCTTCCTGGTAGAAAATTCTTGCCATAATCTTTCTCCTCCTGAATTATGATTGTTTATTAGTGAAGCGGTTCTCAAGGAACCCTTCGTTCACATTGTTTCTGCACAGCCCCGCAAGGCCGGTCCTGGCCACCTCCAGGATCTCGTATTCGGAAACAAGGGTCAAAAATCCGTCGATCTTGGAACGGGATCCCGTGAGCTCCACGATCAGGCTCTCCGGTGAGATATCCAGAAGCTTGCAGTGGAAGCGGTCCACGATCTCCAGCAGATGGTTTCTGTTTTCCGCTCCGGCTTTGATCTTGATGAGACACAGCTCCCGGTACACCGACTGCTCGCTCTCCAGCTCTCTGACCTCCACCACGTCCTCCAGCTTCCCTACCTGCTTTTCGATCTGCTCCAGGATATCCTCATCCCCTGTAGTCACGATGGTGATGCGGGTGAGATTGGGAACGGAGGTCATCCCTGCCGTGATGCTTTCAATATTATAACCCCTCCTGGCGAACAGACCGGAGATCCGGCTCAGTACGCCGGAGGTATTGTCAACCAGCAGCTGGATCACCATATTGCGCATAAGCGCCTCCCTCTGACTCTATTCCGCCTGCTCTGCAAGCTCCTCGCAAAGTTTCATTGCTTCTTTATAGTCGAATGCGTCCCAGGCAGCTTTCAGCCTGTTTCTCACTTCCTTCTGCTGCTCCCCTGCAGGGCATTCCAAAAGCTGCTTCAGAAGCCCCTCGCTGACCCTGTAGCGTTTTTCCGCAAGGGCTGCCTGAAAGGCGCTCAGTATGGGGCTTAAGGCTTTCTGCTCATTTTCGCGCTCCGGCTCTTCCGGGTCTTTTCCGCTTTTCAGGAAACACTCCAGGAGCTCCTCCAGGGCGTTCCTGTCAATGGGTTTTCCGAGATAGGCTGCAAAACCCAGAGCGGTGAGCCCATCCGTAAGCTCCCCTTCTTCGGCTGCCGTGAGGGCGATGACGGGGATCCCTCCGCCGTACTCCCGGGGGGATGTGCGGATCTTCTCCAGAACCTCCTGTCCGCTCATGCCGGGCATCCGAAGATCCAGGAACAGGATGTCGTAGCGGACATTGGACAGGATGTCCAGAGCCTCTTCTCCCGAGGAGGCCTTATCCACTGTCAGACCGTATTTCTTCAGCACATTGGAGGCCACTATGAGGTTGACGGAATTATCGTCCACCACCAGCGCACGCCCGGAAAACTGCGGAAGCTCGCTTTTTTTGGGGTTTGCAATTTCCATAGGAGGTATGTTACACTAAATCAGTATGTGTTTCAAGCGTTAAGCTTTAATCTTTCATCAACTTTTTCTCATTCGGAACAACTGTACGATCATGACTGACTATTCTTTTGAGATTTTTCCTCCCAAAGAGGAGGCGGAACTTGATAAGACCTTTCGTGTGCTGGACAGACTGGACGCCTTAAAGCCCTCCCTGATCAGCGTGACCTACGGGGCCGGCGGCTCCAGCGCGGGGAAAACCCTGGAGTTGGTGAAATACATCAAAAACAGTCTGCACTGCGATGCCCTGGCTCATATGACCTGCGTAGGCTATAAAAAGGAAACTTTACTGGAAATGCTTTCGGAGCTGGAGTCCATCGGCTGCAAACGGATTCTGGCCCTTCGGGGGGACAGGCCGAAATGGATGAGCGATGAAGCCTTTCACGGCATGGAGTTTTCCCATGCTTCCGATATGATCGCCTTTATCAAAGAGCATTCCTCTCTTCAGATCGCGGCGGCCTGCTATCCGGAAAAGCATCCGGAGGCGGAAAGCGCCGAAGAGGACCTTGCCCATCTGAAGGAAAAGGTGGATGCGGGGGCTTCCCTCCTGATCACCCAGATGTTTTTTGACAACGATATCTTTTACAGATTTACGGAACAGCTTAAGCAGCACGGCATTCACGCCAGGATAGACGCCGGGATCATGCCCATCACCTCTGCAAAGCAGCTGGGCACAAGCGTCTCTCTTTCCGGCTCCTCCATCCCGAAGGCCCTGTCGGACCTCATTGCCAGATACGGGGAGGATCCGGAGGATATGCGGAAGGCCGGCATCGACTTTGCCGCAAGGCAGATTCAGGATCTCATGGATCACGGAGCGGATGGAGTGCATATCTATTCCATGAACCGGTCCCGATCGATGGAGGATTTGATACATGCGATATTCCCTGGGAATTGACATCGGATCCACCACTGTCAAGGCCGTTTTATTAGACTCTGACAAGCGTCTGGTATATTCCGACTACAAAAGACATTTTGCAAATATCAGAGAGACCCTGCAGGAGCTTCTGAAGGAAGCGAAAAACCAGGTGGGGTCTGTTTTTGTGTCCCCTGTGATCACAGGCTCCGGCGGCTTAAATCTGTCCACCCACCTGGGCTTTCCCTTTCTGCAGGAGGTGCTGGCGGTCTCCTCTTCCATCGAGACCCTGATCCCGAAAACGGATGTGGCCATCGAGCTGGGAGGCGAGGACGCCAAGATCATCTATTTTGAAAACGGAAACGCCGAGCAGCGGATGAACGGCATCTGCGCCGGGGGCACAGGCTCCTTTATCGACCAGATGGCAAGCCTTTTGCAGACGGATGCTTCGGGTTTAAACGAATACGCAAAACGCTATCAGAATCTCTACACCATCGCTGCCCGCTGCGGAGTCTTCGCAAAGAGCGATATCCAGCCTCTGATCAACGAGGGCGCCACCAGAGAGGATCTCTCCGCCTCCATCTTCCAGGCGGTGGTGAACCAGACCATCTCCGGCCTTGCCTGCGGCAAGCCCATCCGTGGCCATGTGGCATTCCTGGGGGGGCCCCTCCACTTTTTATCGGAATTAAAACAGGCCTTTATCCGGACCCTGAAGCTGTCTCCCGATATGATCATGGACACGGAGAATTCCCATCTCTTCGCCGCCATGGGCTCTGCCTTGAACGCAGGGGATCAGGAGATCTCACTGGAGGCCCTCATCGAAAAGCTTTCCGAAGATTTCCATCTGGAATTCGAAGTGGCCAGGATGGAGCCTTTATTTGAAGACAAAGAAAGCTATCACGAATTCACGAAGCGCCACGCTTCCTACAGAGTGGGGACGGGAGACCTTGCCTCCTATCACGGCCTTGCCTTTCTGGGCATCGACGCCGGCTCCACCACCACAAAAGCAGCCCTTGTGGGGGAACGGGGGGAGCTTCTCTATTCCTTTTATTCCGGCAATCAGGGCTCCCCTTTGAAGACTGCCATCCGGGCCATGAGCGAGATCCACTCCCTTCTGCCGAAGGATGTGGAGATCGCCTTCTCCTGCTCCACAGGCTACGGGGAGGCTCTTCTGAAATCCGCCTTTCTTCTGGATGAGGGCGAGGTGGAAACCATCGCCCACTACTATGCCGCTGCCTTCTTTAACCCGGATGTGGACTGCATCCTGGATATCGGAGGCCAGGACATGAAATGCATCCGGATCAAGAACCACACGGTGGACTCTGTCCAGTTAAACGAAGCCTGCTCCTCCGGCTGCGGCTCCTTTATCGAGACCTTTGCGAAATCCCTGGGCTTTTCCGTTCAGGATTTTGCCAGGGAGGCTCTCTTTGCGAAGCACCCCATAGACCTTGGCACCAGATGCACGGTGTTCATGAATTCCAAGGTGAAGCAGGCCCAGAAGGAAGGGGCGGAGGTTTCCGATATTTCCGCCGGGTTAGCCTATTCCGTGATCAAAAATGCCCTGTTCAAGGTCATCAAGGTCTCCGATGTGTCGGAGCTGGGGACCGATATCGTGGTCCAGGGAGGCACCTTCTACAATGACGCGGTGCTCAGGGCTCTGGAAAAGATCGCCGGGGTTCATGTGATCCGTCCGGACATTGCCGGCATCATGGGGGCCTTCGGAGCGGCGCTGATCGCCAGGGAGCGGTATTTTGCGGACAGACGCGCCACCACCATGCTTTCCTTTGAAAAGATCGAAGCCCTGGAGTTCACTACAACCATGACGAAATGCCGGGGCTGTCTGAACGAATGCCGCCTCACCGTAAACCGTTTCACCGGAGGCAGGCAGTTCATTTCCGGAAACCGGTGCGAACGGGGCCTGGGCAAACCGAAAAACGCCGACGGCATTCCCAATCTCTTTGATTATAAGCTGGAGCGCACCTTCGCCTATGAGCCTCTTCCCTCCGATCAGGCAAAAAGAGGGGTGGTGGGCATTCCGAGGGTTTTGAATCTTTACGAAAACTATCCCTTCTGGCATACCTTTTTCACAAAACTGGGCTACGGGATCGTGCTCTCTCCGAAATCCACGAGAGCCATCTACGAGCTGGGGATCGAATCCATTCCCAGCGAGTCGGAATGCTATCCCGCAAAGCTGGTCCATGGGCATATCGAATGGCTGCTGCGTCAGAATGTGGACTTTATCTTCTATCCTGCCGTCTACTACGAGCGCATGGAGACTCCCGGGGCGGGCAACCACTACAACTGCCCCATCGTGACCTCCTACTCCGAAAATATCAAGAACAATGTGGAAGAGATCGTGGAGGGGAAGATGCCCCTCTTAAACCCCTTCCTGGCCTTCACCTCGGAAAAGACCCTGTTTGACGGCCTGAAGGAGGTGTTCTCAAAGATCCCTGCCTCCGAGCTGAAAACAGCCATCCACGAGGGCTGGGAGGAAATGGCGAAGGTCCGGGCGGATATCCGGAAGAAGGGGGAGGAGGTTCTGCAGTATCTGAAGGACACCGGCAGGCACGGAATCGTTTTGGCCGGCAGACCCTATCATGTGGACCCGGAGATCCATCACGGCATTCCGGAGCTCATCAATTCCTTCGGCATCGCGGTGTTAAGCGAGGACTCCGTTTCCCATCTGGGCACGCCGGAAAGACCCCTGATCGTTTCTGATCAGTGGACCTACCACTCCAGGCTCTATGCCGCCGCCAGCTTTGTAAGGACCAGGGAGGATCTGGACCTGGTGCAGTTAAACTCCTTCGGCTGCGGCCTGGACGCCGTCACCACGGATCAGGTGAACGATATCCTCACAGGCTCCGAAAAGATCTACACCTGCTTAAAGATTGACGAGGTAAATAATCTGGGAGCCGCCAGGATCCGGATCCGCTCTCTCATTGCCGCCATCCGGGTCCGGCAGCAG
>CAMNLO010000142.1 GCA_946543095.1 uncultured bacterium | reverse complement strand
CCCGTAGTCCTTGAAGGGCTGTCCCTTCAGCGCCTCGTCATACTTTCCCATGGATTACGCTTCCTCCGTACTTATTCCTGTGTAGAAGTGTTCCTGTCGGAGAAATCACCGTCGCGATTTCTCCCCAGGCTATTGTGCAGACGTTTTAAAGACCGCAGTCTTTTCAAACACACTGGGGGCCGTGTTCAGGGAATGCTCATCGGGATTCGCAAACACCCCCTTGTCACGGTTCAGAAAAACAAAGGGCGGCCTGTCTGCGTAGGCATAACCCATTTCATCCTCTTCCGGATCCTGCTGGATCTCGGCTTCCTTTGCCAGCTCCTGATTGAGCCTCTGGTTTTCCAGAAACAGTCTGTCTTCAAGCCGCATGGAATTCCCCTTTTCTTTTCCGAAGCAATATGTTAAGATTGAAGAAATAATTCTAATATGCTACTATAAGAGGTTATGAATTTATGATGACACGTACTCAAAAGATCCTTCTTTTCTGCTCATCGTTCTGCTATGCGCTGACGTTGTACGCGCTTGTCGCCTTTAACTACTCGGTGCTTCTGATCTGCTTTATGCTCCACAGCGTACTGCTGATCAGCTTCACCTACTTCTGCTTCCGCAGCCAGGAGGAAAGCACCCCGGAGACCATCCGTTTAAGGGAGGAGCTGGAAAACGTCCGCAACGACAGGCGGGATGTCCGCACTGCCCTTGAAGAGCAGATCCGCGAGCTGGAGGGCATCCAGAAGCACAACGAGGAAAAGCTGGCCGCGGCGGAAGAAAAGGCCGCGTCTCTCGAGCGGATGCTGGAGGATGAGAAGGAGAAGACCACGGCCATTACGGCCCCTTCCGATAAGGACACTTCACGTCAGGCCTTAAACTCCATCCTTCCCGAGATCGATCCCGCCTCCATGAAGAACTCCACCGTGGACATCATAGAGATCGCCAAAAAAGCCGCTGCCGATTTTGACGAGGCTGCTTCCCAGGCAGGGCTCACCATTTCGGTGGTTTCCCATGAGACCGCGCTGTATGTCAAGGCGCATCCCGATATGCTGAAGATCCTCTTCCGCAATATCATCGACAATTCCATTAAATACATGAAGCGCCACGGCACTTTAGTCATCACCATCTCCAATATCGGAGACGAGCTCTTCATCGTATTAAAGGACACCGGAGAGGGCCTTCCTTCGGAGGAGACAAAGCATATCTTCGAGCTCAATTATCAGGGCTCCAACCGCATCAGCGGCAACGGTCTGGGGCTTGCCCAGGCGAAGGCCATTGTGGACTACTACGGCGGAACCATCTACGCAAAATCCACTCCCGGCAAGGGAATGGGCATTTTCGCAGAGATCCCTACCACCTGATACACTGAGGAAAACGGAACATGCAAGGTAAAAATAACCCGAAACTGAACAACTACAGATTCGCGATCCCTTCCATGCTTGGCTATTACCTCATTCTGGGGATCATCACCATCCTCTATTTCTTCGCCAACGGGACCAAATATACCAGAGATTCCTATCATCAGGACGGGGTGAGCGGAGTCATGAACGAGATCATCGGCGTTCCCAGGACAGAAGAACCGGAAGCCGGCGACCATCCGGAAGGCTCCTATGTCCTTGAGGACGGGACCGTGCTGAGTTCTGACGGATACGTGCTGGAGAGCCCTTATCTGCCGGAAGGCTGGGAAAATCCCGTGGCTGCTGAAGAAACGACGGAAGAAGCTGCTGAAGCAGAAGCCGCTCCCCGTCAGTTTTACCGCTTAAAGACCGCCACGAAGAAGCAGATCCTGCATCTTCGTGAAAAACCGTCTCTTTCCGCCCCCATCCTTTATCGTATGCCCATCGGGACTCCGGGGTATGTGCTGAGCAAGGGTGAGGACTGGTCCTTCATCGTAGCGGAGACCAAGGACGGCATCGAAACCGGCTTCGCCGCCAACCGCTACATGAATATGGAGGAGATCCCTCCGGAAGAAGTCCCGGAGGAGTATCGCGCCATTCCCGTCCCCGACTATCCGGAGGATCCGCTCTAAGGAAATGCTGAATAATTCAGCATTTCCCTGTCCTCAGTGTTCCAGCGGGATCTCTCTCGCCTGATCGCATCCCTTTAAGATGGCATCATGCGTCGCCACGATGATGGTGGTCTTGATATGCACCCCCGAATGGATCAGAAGCAGGAGCTTCAGGAATTCCTCCGAGGAACGTGGGTCCAGATTCGCCGTGGGCTCATCCGCGATCAGCACCTGGGGATTGTTCACCAGGGCTCTTGCAAGACATACCTTTGCCTGCTCTCCTCCCGAAAGCTCATTCGGGAGTCTCTTATAGTAGTTTTCAATGCCCAAAAGCTTCATCAGGCTTCCGATCTTACGGGGAGAATCCTTTGTCTTCCCTCCGGTCACGATCCTCGCCAGTTCAATGTTCTGATAACAGTTTTCATTTGGGAGAAGGCGGTGGTCCTGAAACATGACTCCGAAGTTTCTCCGGTAGTAAGGCACCTCGGCATAGGGAATCCCCGAGATGTCCCGCTCCGCGACCCAGATCCTGCCGGAATCCGGCTCCAGCTCCTTTAGCAGGAGCCGGAGAACGGTGGTTTTTCCCACCCCGCTTTCCCCGGTGAGAAGAACGAATTCTCCGTCCTTCACCTGAAAACTGAGGTCACGAAAAACAACCTCTCCGGTGTCTGCAAAGGTCTTGGAAACGTTTTTAAATTCTACCATTGGTTAAGAACGTTACTGGATCGTCAGAATATCGTCGAAGCCCGTTACCTCAAGGATCTCCTGCACTTCCTGTCCCACATTGGTCAGTACGAAGGAGCCGCCCTTGGACTTTGCCGTCTTCTGGCCGAGAAGAAGCGCCCTTAAGCCCGCACTGGAGATGTACTCCAGGCTTCCGCAGTCCAGGATCAGATCTCCTGTGGACTGGAATGCCGTCAGAATCGCGTTCTGAAGCTGGGGTGCCGTCGTGGCGTCCACGCGGCCTTCCACATTCAGCTGAACCTTGCCTTCGTTTTCTGTCTGGTTGATTGTCATTGTGAACCTCCTTTGTTGATAGACTTAACGCAGTAATTTTACCACGCCGGTCGCATTATTGTAAAACGATATTCGCGCTGAGATCCTTGGATTCGTCCAGTGAAGCGGTGGAAGTGCCTTCCACCCTGGCGTTCAGATCCAGATAAACATTGGAATCCAGCAGTCCGCCGTCCTTTAACTGGATCAGATGGATCCTTGCCCTGAGGGGCTTGAACTGATCTATGAGATATAACATCTGGAAACGTTCCGTTTCCGAGAGTTTTTTCTTCACCAGGATATTTACGTCGAAAATGCTTCCGCTCTGGAAGGCATCTCCCATGACGCCGCCCTTTTCCTCGTAGGCCTTGATCATGTTCTGCTCCAGGATCAGGGGCTTTTCATCCAGAAAGATCTCCACCAGCCGCTCCAGACAGGCCCTGGTGCCCTTCAGACGGTTCAGCTTGTAGGCCTCCCGCACCAGGGTGCGCAGCACCTCTTCCCTGAGGAAATCCCCGTCCACATCGATCCCCATCCAGGAGATATAGACATTCAAGCACTCCCTGGGGCATTTATCCAGGTCCAGCAGCTCCGGAAGGGCGTCGATGTCGGCATCGAAATCATTGTAGATGCTGGAAAAGACGGAAATATAGCGCTGGAAAAAGGGATTGTTCTCCCGGTAGACCTCAGGGAAGGCCTCGATAAAGGAGTCCGCATCCCGCTCCACCCGCAGGTTCGTCAGGTATCCCTCGCCGGTCCCCTGGATCTCGATGGCCAGATAGAGATAGCGTCCCTCCATGCCAAAGAGCAGCAGGTCGTTCTTCCCCACACTCCTGCGGGCCCCCACCTGCTGAAGGAAGAGCTTCTTTTCCTCGATGGGGGCATCCCCCGTCAGATACTCATCAATGGAAAAATGCTCTTTGGTCTTCCGGTAGATATTGTCATTGACAGTGAACACATGCGTGTAATAGGTCATGTTTTCCGGAATGGCGATATCAAAATGGAGCCTTGTCCAGTCCGCGTCCGGAATTGCGGAATCCATCCCCCGCAGGAACATATAGTGGATGGAAGTGCCCTCCGAAAGGGAAAGACCTCCCTTTTCCATGATCTCAAAGCCTTGCAGCTTTGCCTGTTCATAGCGGTTTTTGCGAACGGAATATACGATTCCTGCCATGGTTTCCTCCGTACTGAGCGCTTTTAGTGAGTATTATTTATCGTATGTGATGGTCTCCACGGTGATCGTTCCCGGGATCAGGAGACAGTTCTGGGCCGGATGGATGTCCGACTCCTGGAGCTTTGCGTAAAACGGGGACTGTGGTCTTAAGGAAAGATCATATACATAGTCCACGCACTCCAAAAGCTCAATGGCGTGGAAGATCTCGTCAAACCGCAGCACATCCGCGAAATTCTTTTCCGAATTCAGGTAATCCGTCTTCTCCCGGATCAGCTTTTCGATCAGCTCCCTGCTGTTGTCGAAATAAAGCTTCACATACACTGTGGCCGTCACATCCACCCTGGCGTACACCGGGGAGAGCACCTCGATCCTGGTGGTGAGAAGCCTCCTCTCCTCCAGGCGCTTCTCGATGATGCGGCGGTAGCTTTCCGTCAGCCTCGGCTGGTCGTCGTCGGTTCCGGGCTTCACGGAGATCCTCACCAGGTTCCTGTCCTCGTCCATAAAGGCTCTCGCCTTGTGGATGCAAAGCCCCGGAGTCTCCATGACGATCCGTTCATAGTCCTCCGCCGTTACGGCAGCATAGGGCTTTTCCATATCCTTCACGAATCTGGCCCGCACCGCCTCCAGCTTTTCCCTGTAGACGCCGCCCATGCCGGGAGCGGGATTGTAGAAATAGACGTTTTTGATCCGGGGCTCGGAGACCAGCATGTTGCCCTCTCTGATATTGCCCTCGGGGCCCGCGGTCATGGCGATGGAGCCCAGAAGAAGATCCGCCCCGATAAAATCGCCGGCATCCTCAATGATGATCCTGCCGTCATTCTCCAGAAGATGATAGGTCAGGGCCCCGTCCTCATAGTGGTCGGGACGTACAAAATCGTAGATCTCCTCTCCCTTCGCGTTTTTGCGCCTTGCGATGATGCAGAAGGAATCCGGCACAAGCCTGGAGAAGGGAAGGACCACCTCCTGATTGTCATAGCCGAGGACTCTGTCCAGGGCATAATTTCTCATGACCGGCTCCGTATAGAGCACTGCCTTGACGCAGTTTTTCAGCTTTTCCGGCCCGAAGCCGTATTCTTCGGGATCAAACTTAATCCGGACCCGGCCGTCCTCCAGGTCCTCTCTTTCGAAAAACCGGCCCTTTCTGCCTCTGTGGGAGGGGCCGC
>CAMNLO010000141.1 GCA_946543095.1 uncultured bacterium | reverse complement strand
GGTGTATCTCTTTCCCCTGCTGCGGCCCGGAATTTCTTCGCTGCGGGACAGAGATACACCCTAAGGCTTCAACAGTATCTGTCCCAAAAAGAGGCACCGGCTGATCCGGTGCCTCTTTGTGTCTGCCTTTGCCGTCCCGGCTTAGTCTTCTTTCTTAAACTCTTGCCTGCGCTTCGCTCAGGCAATGGATCCGGCCTGCCGCATTTCCTGCCCGAGGCTGCGCGGCATGCGCGCATCCCGGCTTAGTCTTCCTTCTTGAATTCCTCTTTGCCTACCCCGCATACCGGGCAGACCCAGTCGTCGGGGAGATCCTCAAAAGCGGTGCCGGGAGCGATGCCGTTGTCCGGGTCGCCCTCTGCTGGATCATATACATAGCCACAGGGTTCACATACATACTTCGCCATGGTTCATTCCTCCTTACTGAGTAATTCTCTTAATTCTAACAGCACTTACTATTCGTTTTGTTTACCTAACAAAACAGTACAACACGCCTTAATTTACAATAACAGGCTTTAGTTTACATAACACAGATCATCTCAATCTGCTGTAACTTAACAACTCAGGCTCAGAACCGCGATCTTTGGTTTACATAACAAAACAGTGCAACCTGCCCCAAATCCATAATAACAAGCTATGGTTTACATAACACAAATAGCACAATATAACATGAATTCCTGATAGCGGGCTATGGTTTACATAATCCCAGACGCCCGGTTCCGCCGCAGTCCTACTGCTCCTCCTGCACCACTTCCTCCCGGATCTCCTTGGTCTCGATCTCCTTTAGGATCGCCGCGATAAATTCATCCAGCGGCTTCACGCCCTCGTCTCCTGCAAACCGGCTTCTTACGGAAACAGTCTTATCCTGCTCCTCCTTTTCCCCTACGATCAGCATATAGGGGATCCGGTCCAGTCTGGCCTCCCGGATCTTGAAGCCGATCTTTTCGGAGCGGTTGTCCACAGTCACGTCCACATACCTGTCAAACAGTGCCTTCCGGACCGTTTCCGCATAATCCGCGTACTTCTCGGAGATGGGCAGGATCCTGACCTGCTCGGGGCGAAGCCAGGTAGGGAATTTCCCGGCATAATGCTCGATGAGCCAGGCAAGGGTCCTTTCATAGCAGCCAAGGGAAGTCCTGTGGATGATATAGGGTCTTTTCTTCTCCCCGTTCTCATCGATGTAGTACATATCAAAGTTTTCGGCAATGGCGCAGTCCAGCTGGACCGTGCACATGGTGTCCTCCTTGCCGTAAACATTCTTTGCCTGGGTGTCGATCTTGGGACCGTAGAAGGCTGCCTCCCCATCCGCTTCGTAATAGGGCATCCCTTCCTCTTCCAGAACCTTCCTGAGGGCATTCTGGGAATTGTTCCAGTATTCCTCGTCTCCCAGATATTTTTCCCGGTTATTGGGATCCCACTTGGACAGGCGGTAGGTCACCTCATTCTGCAGCCCTAAGACCGTCAGGATGTATTTTGTCAGCTTCATGCAGCGGATCAGCTCCTGCTCCGCCTGCTCCGGTGCCAGCACGATATGGGCTTCCGTGATGGTGAACTGCCTGACCCTGGTGAGACCGTGCATCTCACCGGAATCCTCGTTGCGGAACAGAGTGGAGGTCTCGCTCATGCGGTAGGGCAGATCCTTGTAGGAGCGCTGCTCGTTCTTGTAGATATAATACTGGAAGGGGCAGGTCATTGGACGAAGGGCCAAAACATCCGGGTCCTCCGGCTCCCCGATCAGGAACATGCCGTCCAGATAGTGGTCCCAGTGGCCGGAGATCTTATAGAGATCGGACTTGGCCATCAGAGGGGTACGGGTCCTGACATAGCCCCACTCCCTGTCCTCCAGGTCCTCGATCCAGCGCTGCAGCTTCATGATCATCTTTGTGCCCCTGGGAGTAAAGAGGGGCAGTCCCTGGCCGATGACCTCCACCGTGGTGAAGAGCTTCATTTCGCGGCCCAGACGATTGTGGTCCCGAAGCTTCGCTTCTTCCATGCGCTTTAAATGCTCCGCCAGCTCCTTCTTGTCCGCATAGGCGGTGCCGTAGATCCGCTGGAGCCTTGCCTTGTTCGCGTCTCCTCTCCAGTAGGCCATGGATGAGCTGGTGAGCTTAAAGGCCTTGACGCCGGAGGTGCTCATTAAATGGGGGCCTGCGCAGAGATCCACAAAGCCGTCCTGATCGTAGAAGGAGATCTCCTCCCCCTCCGGCAGCTCCTCGATCAGCTCTACCTTATAGGGCTCCTTCCTTTCCTGCATCAGGGCGATGGCCTTATCCCTGGGCAGCGTGAAGCGCTCGATCTTATTGCCCTTCTTGATGATGGCCTTCATCTCGGCCTCGATCTTATCCAAATCCTCCCTGGAGAAGGGGGCCTCTACGTCGAAATCGTAGTAAAAGCCTTCGTCGATGGCGGGCCCGATGGTCACCTTTGCCTCGGGGAACAGCTTTTTCACCGCTTCCGCCATAACATGGGAGGCGGTGTGCCGTAAGGTACGCAGCCCCTCGGGATCCTTTGCGGTGAGGATGTTCACGCTGGCATCCTGATCGATAACGGTCCTGAGATCTGTCACCTTTCCGTTCACTTCTGCGGCACAGGCCGCTCTGGCAAGACCGGCGCTGATCCTCTCAGCCACCTCGTATGCGCTTACCGGCTCCGAAAACTCAAGTGCGGAGCCGTCTTTCAATGTAATCTTCATGATACTATCTCCTCTGTCAGACTATATATCAATGGATTGTATCACATTTCAGGCGGCGTTTCCATAGTTTTTCTTCACCGCTTCTGATCCTCTTATGTGGGATCCGGCACACCGCTGCCATAGATCGAGCCGGCATGCTGCAGAAAATGGTTCGGCTCCATCCAGAACACCCCACTTCGCTTTTTCGGATGTCCTCCAGTCTGTCCTCAGGAAGATAATTGACAAAGGCCAGGATATTCTTTTCGTTCAGTTCAAGAATGGAAACTCCAGATTTCTGTATGCTTTTTCTCCTTACTGAGCCTTTTTCTTTTTCGCGGCGGATTTCTTTTCAGACTCGATCCGCGCCCTCTCCCGCATGGTTTCCTGAACGATCCCCGGAAGCTTTTCTTCCAGTTCCTCGTCCTTTAAGGTCTTCACCTTGGCGATCATTTCATTGTAGAGTGCTTCCCTTTCCTTATCCTCTCCTTTCTTATCTCCGTGCAGGATATCCCGGATCAGGGACAGGAAATCGCTGACTCTGCCGCACACCAGGCTTTCCTCTACATTCCGGTCTATCTGATCCTGCCGTTCCTTTATATACGCCTGTTTCTCCTCCTCTTTCATCTCCCGGTTTTTCTTTGCCGCTTTGATCTCTTCGTTTAAGGCTCCGTTCCGGTCCGACAGCTCCCGCATGCGCTTCACCTGCTGCCCCTTGAAGACATTGATACGTCTGACCTCCGTTCCCTTCTGAGCATAGACCTTCTGCATATTCTCATATTCCGACCGGGCTGAGACCTTAAACATCATCAGTGCCTGCTGATGCAAATCCCCGGAGGATCTGATCGTGGACTTTAAGATTCTTTCCTTATCCTCTTTGGTCCCCAAAAGATCCACATTCTCACCATACTGAGTCACTCCAAGCTTCTGAATGTACTGTTTCAGTGCCACGGAGAGGGAATCAAAGGCAGTTCCCTGCATGATCATCCTCAGCTTGTCCCGCTGCTTTTCCGTAAAGGCATCGCTCTCGAAATAATCCAGATTCCCGGTATAGATATTCTGGAAACTGAATTTGATATCCAGAACCTTCAAAAGCTCCTCCATATGCCCGACAATGTATTCGTCCGTATACTTTTCCGGCTGCAGCTCCACATTGTCAATGACCATCATGGCAAAGTCATGTAGAAGCTTTCCCCGAAGCTCCTGATCGCCTGATGCAAAATCCCTCATTGCCTGATTGTTTTCCATAAGGTTTTTCTCGGAGCTTTTCAGGACCTTACCGGACACATCCCTCATTACCGGACGCAGATGGCCTAAAAGAACGACATAGCATCTGCTGTCATAATGGTTGGGATTATTGTGGGTCTTTTCTATAAACTCCCGTTCCGCTTCCGTGTCCACCGAACCGTCCGTGCTGTGAGCGACCTTTTTGGCGATGATCCTGAGCCTCACATCCCTGTCATCCGTATACTGCCAGTTCTTCTGCATATCCTGCTTTTCCAAATTGAACTCGGCCTGCCGGATCTCCTCCCCGGAAAAGAGCTCAAATCCGTTCCGGGCGGAAAACAGCTTCGCGGAGTCGCTTAACTGCTCCTTCGTAATAGTCCCCCTGTAGAATTTCCGAAGCTCCGCGGAAGCGGCGGTCCACACCTTCAGTCTTTCCAGCTCGTTTCTTCTTTTTTCAAGGATCGTTTTCGTCTGCCTGGCCTGGTTGGACAGCGTATCGTACTCGCCTGTAAGCTTTGCCCTGTCCTCCTCTTTTGCCGCATCCCGGGCCTTTTTCTTTTCTTCCAGGGCTTTTTCGCATTTGTTCAGCGCTGCCTCCTGGGCTTTGATGTCCCGGTTCAGCATGACCGCCTGCTCCATAAGGCAGGCGTTCAGCCTTGCGGATTCCCTATAGAGGGATGCTTTCCCGGGGTCCTGATAGAGCTGCTCGTCCTGGGCGATCTTCTCCAGCTCATCCTTGCACATGGTGTTCAGCGTCATCTCCGCCACGCTTCTCATGGATTCGGTATTCTGCTTTGCCTTCTGGATCTTTAACTCATCGGTCTCGTCGCTATATTCCACGTCCTTTCCGCTTCCGACATTCACCCCGAAGGAATTCTGATAGTATCCGTAGGCACCGGTCAGATGCGCGGCAAAATCGCTGTCGATGAAATACTTCCGGATCCTGTCGCGCTCCTCCACGGTCAGATGCTCGCTCTCAAAGAATCCCGGGTACTCCTTCATGATATTCTGGAAGCCGTGGATCTTGTCCATCATATCCGACACTTCTTCATAGTGCTCCCTGAAATACTCAAGAGAAAGCATTTCCGGCTTGAACCGGATCGCGGCGATCTCCTTTGCGATCTTGGTCAGCGAAACAGCGCGCTTCTCTTCCTCCTCCGACATCAGATCGTTCAAAAACCGGACATTTTCCTGATAAGCCTCCAGAGACTCCTTCCGAATGGCGCCGTTTAAGTCATATTCAACGGGCTTTAAGAAATACTGTATGGATCTTAAGTCGCCTCCCATCTCCTTTGAGCCGTATTTGTTGATCCATTTACTGTGCATATCCGAGGAGAGCCGTTTATCATAGCTCTTATGACCCAGCTTCAGATTCACCCGCATTCTGGCCTCATAGTCTCCAAAATCGGGGTAATACTTCTTCATTGCTTCCTTTTCTTT
>CAMNLO010000140.1 GCA_946543095.1 uncultured bacterium | reverse complement strand
CGTGACCTTGTAATCCTTAGTGTCCTTTGTAAGATCCAGCACCGTTCCCTCTCCGAATTTGATGTGGGACACCCGGTCTCCCTTGCCGTAATCCGGCTTGCCGCCCGCCAGCTCCGCTCCCTTCTTAAGCCGGGTCAGCTGGAAGGGCTTTGCGGCAGCGGGCTTTGAAAGCCCGGAGGCCTTCGGGGCAGGGGCCTGATCCCTGTCAGAGAGCTTCCTCACGGGCCTGTTGTCCAAAAGCTCCGGCGGGATCTCCCTGACAAAGCGGCTCACCGCGTTGTACTGGGTCTGGCCGTTGATCATCCTGGAACGGGCCGCGGAAAGATACAGCTCCTCCATGGCCCTTGTGATGCCCACATAGGCCAGGCGCCTTTCCTCCTCCATATCGCTTTCATCTCCGGAAACAATGGTCATGAAGGAGGGGAAGATGCCGTCCTCCATGCCGGAGAGGAACACGCAGGGAAACTCCAGTCCCTTGGCGGAATGCAGGGTCATTAAAAGCACCTTGTCCTGGTCTGCGTCCACGCTGTCGATCTCCGCCACCAGCGCCACCTCCTGGAGAAATCCGCTTAAGGTGGGCTCCTCGGTGTTCTCTTCAAAGCTCACGATCTTGGTCTTCAATTCCTCGATATTGGAAAGCCTGTCCTGATCCTCCTCATCGCCGCTGGTCTTTAGCATATCCCGGTATCCGGTCTTATTCAGGATCTGCTCCAGAAGGCCGCTTAAGCTGCCCCCTGCCTGAAGGCCCTGCCTGAAATCACGGATCAGGGTCAGAAAATCCTCCAGCTTTCCCGCTGCCTTGCCGATGCCCGGGATCTCGGGCGCTCTCTCCATGGCCTCCAGAAAAGAGATCTCCTCTTCCTCCGAGAAGCTCTGGATCCTGCCGATGGTGGTGTTTCCGATACCTCTTGCGGGAACATTGATGATGCGCTTTACCGCCAGATCATCCGCTCCGTTTTCCACAGTCTTCAGGTAAGCCAGCATATCCTTGATCTCTTTGCGGCCATAGAAGTTCTGGCCCCCCACCACCCTGTAGGGGATCCCCTCCAGGATGAAGGCTTCCTCCAGCAGACGGGACTGGGCATTGGTACGGTAGAGCACGGCATGCTCCGACAGACGGCGTCCCTTCCTCATATGGGCCCGGATCACGCTGACGATGTCCATGGCCTCTTCTTTGGCGGTGTCATACTCCCGGAAATGGACCAGCTCCCCCTTGCCCTTGTCGGTCCAGAGGGATTTCGCCTTTCTGCCCCGGTTGTTTTTAATGACGCCGTTGGCCGCATCCAGGATGTTCTGGGTGGAGCGGTAATTCTGCTCCAGCTTGATGACCTTTGCCTCGGGATAGGTGTCTTCAAATTCCAGGATATTGCGGATATTGGCTCCCCGGAATTTATAGATGCTCTGATCGTCATCTCCCACTACGCAAAGATTCCGGTGTCCCTGTGTCAAAAGCCGCACCAGCTCGAACTGGGCGGTGTTGGTGTCCTGGTATTCGTCCACCATCACGTACCGGAAACGCTGTCTGTAGCTCTCCAGCACCTCCGGCTGTGCGGTGAATAATGAGACCGTATTGAGCAGCAGATCGTCGAAGTCCATGGCGTTATTGTTTATCAGGGTCTCCTGATACAGCCTGTAGGCCCTGGCAATGAGCTCCTCCGTGTGGTCATAGGCTTCCCTGGCATACAGCTCGGGAGTCTTTAACACATCCTTGGCCCGGGAAATGGCGGAGAGCATGGCCTTTTCCTTAAACTGCTTCGGATCCAGGTTCATCCGCTTCAGCACATCCTTCATCACGGCCTTCTGATCCTCGGCGTCATAAATTGAAAAGCTGCTCGAAAAACCGATCCTGTCCCCAAAGCGCCTGAGAATGCGGACGCAGAGGGCATGGAAGGTGGAGACCCAGACGCTTTCCGAAAAAGCATCCACCAGGGAATCCACTCTCTCCCGCATCTCTCCCGCCGCTTTGTTCGTAAACGTAATGGCTAAAATATTCCAGGGTCTGACACCGCATTCATCGATCAGATAAGCGATGCGGTGGGTCAGCACCCTGGTCTTCCCGCTGCCGGCTCCGGCCAAAATAAGAAGCGGTCCTTCCCTGTGTCTGACCGCTTCCAGCTGTCTGTCATTCAATCCCTCAAATTTACTCATTCGATCATTTCCTTTTCGGTCCCAGCTTATCCTTCAGAGGCCTTTTCGTCTTCTGCTCCGCCTTCTCTTTCCGGTCTGCCGCCAGTCCGTCCACCAGCTTCTCGATCAGAAGCTTTTTCACATAGACATCGAAGCTCAGCATACAGATAAAGGAGAAGCAGCGGAGAAACTCTCCCTCCTCCCCTTCCATATCGTCAAAGGTTTTCAGGGAACCCTGAAACTGCTCCGTGACCTGCTTTTTCAGCTCCGAAACCGCCTCATCCGAAAGAGAGAACACCTCATCATAGATATCCGCAAGCTCCATGCCGCCCTCTTTGCCGGTAAGCTCCCGGATGGGTGCAAAGAGGGTCTGGATATCCCCGATGGACAGCACACCCTTGTAGTAGTAGATGAACAGAAGATAGATCAGATGCTCCTTCGTGTATTTCTTGTTCTCCGGAGGAGGCAGCAGACGGTTCTTGGCATAGTTATTGATCATGGTCTTCGTCAGGATCTTGTCAGAATCCGGGTATCGGGTGGAGGCCTTTAAGCGGTCGCTTAAATAGGTGGTCACCTGATCCATGTACAAAGGGATATCCGGCAGTTCCTTTGCGGAGAGAAAGGAGATCCTGTCCAGGCTTTCCAGTATGCTTTCCAGAAGCTTTTCGGAATTCAGCGTCATATCCCGATCACCCGCTGATTTCCATGACTTCAACAGGATTGATGTAGGTCCCGTCCTGGATCAGCTGATAGCCCAGAAGCGCATTTTCCGTCGAAGTGGTAAAGAGCCTCACGCCTCTGGAGATCTCGTCCCCCTCCGCTATGGCGGGATTCCCGGAGAAGCGGTAAATGGAAGTGTATCCGTCTCCGTGATCCACCTGAACAAGCACTCCGTAGAGAGGATCCTCCTCCACCTTCACGGCCTTGCCGGAGCCGGTTGAAATAACGCCTGTTTCTGCTCCAAGGGAGAATTCCACCAGCGGATTGCCGTTCTCGTCCGTTTTTTCCTCGATACCGGCCTGTCCGTCCACAGGGAGTCCCTTGGGAATATGCTCCTCCTGCTCCGCAGCCTGTTTTTCCTTTTCCGCGGAGAGCTTCTGGTGCACGGTTTCCGTCAGCACGGAATTCTTGTTTTCCAGGGAAATGTTCTCCAGGGAAAGATTGTCATTTAACTGTTTCAGATAACTCACCTCATCCTCTCTGGAAAGGTAGAGCTGCTCCTGGATCTTCGCGGTCCTGACCACGGAATGGAACTTGATCCCCGCTGCCACAAGGGCCGCCGCAAACGCAAAAAATATGATCCTGACCAGGTTGTCATGGATCAGTACCCGCTCCATCTGGCCGCCTTTTCCCTCCAGATAGACGATGAGCATGAAACGGCGCCTGCGGTTATAGATCCTGGCGATCAGGTTTTCCTGCCAGAACTCTCTGTAGGCCGCCTCCGTCTGATAGCTGGTCATGCCCCGGAAGATATCCGACAGGGTTCTTTTTTTTCGTTGTTTCTTTATTTCTATATCCATACCTTATGCATTATAGCATGCTTTATGTTACCTTAAACAGAGTCTTTTTCAAAAAAAATGTTCATTTTCTGCCTGCTTTCTTTACAATAACGTGATTCTGTGCTATTCTAAGTAAGCTGTGAAATAGCTAACGTTTCTTTTCACAGGGAGTTTATCAATTGTTTTCTGGAGGTATCAAAGAATGAAAGGTACAGTGAAGTGGTTTAACAACCAGAAGGGATACGGCTTTATCTCCGACGAGGAGGGCAAGGACGTATTTGTGCATTACACAGGTCTGAACATGGAAGGTTTCAAGTCCCTTGAAGAGGGCGCTTCCGTGGAGTTTGACGTGGTGGACGGTACAAAGGGTCCCCAGGCTACCAATGTGACCGTGATTAAATAAGACATTTCAACGTGCCTTTTCAGTAATCATAGTTCGATCAGCTATTGGGAACAACAAAGCCTCGTGCATCAGCACGGGGCTTTTCTTTTGCGGCACCAGCCTGTCATGCGGCTGATCCCTTTGTGTCATTCAAAGCTATGCTTTACTCTGCGCGGCATCCGGTTCCACGAAGGATGCTGTCAGCTCCCGGATCTCAAGGGTTCCCCCGAAGATCCTGAGGGCGCTTCCTATGGTATAGTCCGGTTTTCCCTTCCCCAGGCGGTAAAACTCCCGGAGATCCTTCATGCTGCCGATCCCTCCCGCATAGGTCACGGGAATCCCCTCCCAGTCCCCAAGCATCCTGACCAGCTGCTTCTCCACTCCTGCCCGTTTTCCTTCCGCATCCGCACCGTGGATCAGAAACTCATCGCAGTAAGGGGCAAGCTGTTCCATCAGCGTAAGGTCCACGGGAATATCCGTCAGGGTCTGCCACCGATCCGTAGTGAGATAATAGGAATCTCCCCTTCTCTTGCAGGACAGATCCAGCACCAGATGCTCCTTTCCGACCTGATCCGCAACTGCCTTTAACCGCTCCATATCCGTCATGCCGTCATGGAACACAAAGCTGGTCACGATGACATGGGAGGCCCCCAGACGGATGTATTCGGCCGCGTTGTCCGCGTTCACCCCTCCCCCGAGCTGCCATTTCCCGGGGTATGCTTTCAATACGGAAAGGGCCTGCCCCTTTGTTGCTTCAAAAAAGGGGCTGTCCTTGGCATTCAGCAGGATGATATGGCCGCCGCTTAAGCCACAGCCCTCAAAATAGTCCGCAAAAAAGACAGCGTCATGATCCGCGGCAAAGTTTTCCCTTGCCGTATCACCGCTGTCCTGCAGGCTTTCGCCTACGATCTGCTTTACTTTCCCGTTGTGGATATCGATACAGGGACGAAGTTTCATGTGGTGGAATGCGAAAATATCATGAGATCGATATTATGTTAACTGTATTGAGCTGCTTATATATGTTATGTTAACTATATTATATCTTAGTTCGAAATTATGTTAAGGAAATGCTGAATAATTCAGCATTTCCTTAGCCCCTCCGGGGGATCGCACGGATTCGGAACGGAAATATGTCGCTTCGCGACCCGAATCCGGCGGGGGAAACGCTTTAATCAGCGTTTCCTTAACTACAATGCGCTCAGGAGTAATGTTATGTTAACTACATCCGAATGATGTTAACCTCAGGATCGCTCGGGGATCAGACCCTCCCGGTAAGCTCTCAGCAGCTCCTCCAGCTGGGCGATGGTGTTTTTGATCTCCTCGCCGGCGT
>CAMNLO010000139.1 GCA_946543095.1 uncultured bacterium | reverse complement strand
TGGGCCCTCCCGCCCAAACCACGCTTGTCCGGTTTTCGGAGGGGGATTATGATGCGGTGATGCGTAAGGTCATGGAACAGAGAAAACAGGGTGCGCAGGTTTGCGCCTGCTTTGCACCGGAAGGATGATCGGAGTATTCAGATGAGTGACAGATTTTTAACCGTTGCCCTTTGCAAGGGGCGGCTTTCCAGACTGGCCATGGAGCTGTTCAGCAATGCGGGGATCTCCTTAAATGTGCTGGATGAATCCCGCAAGCTGATCTTTCAGGATACGGAAAATAAACTGCAGTTCTTTCTGGCAAAGGCCCCGGATGTGACCACCTTCGTGGAATACGGCGCGGCGGATATCGGCATCGTGGGAGAGGACATGATCCTGGAGGAAAAGCGCAGGGTACACGAGGTGCTGGACTTAGGCTTCGGACGCTGCAGGATGTGCGTCTGCGGACCGGAAAGCGCAAGGCAGCTTCTGACCTCTGGGCATTCCATCCGGGTGGCCAGCAAATACCCGGAGATCGCCAGAGCCTATTTCAGGGACGAGAAAAAGCAGGATGCCATGATCATCAAGTTAAACGGCTCCGTGGAGCTGGGGCCCATCGTGAAGCTTTCCGATGTCATCGTGGATATCGTGGAAACCGGCGGGACACTGAAGGAGAACGGGCTTACGGTGCTGGAGGAGATCTGTAAGATCTCTGCCAGAGTCATTGTAAATCCCGTCAGTATGCAGATGGAATCGGACCGGATCAGGCAGATCCTGAAACGGATCCGGGAAATTTTAGGGTGAAAAAGGAAGAGCAGAATGAAAACCATCAGATTATCCGGACAGACCAGGGGAGAAGTGTTAAAAGATCTCATCGGGCGCAGTGCAAACGATTTTTCGAAGGAAGAGGAGATCGTAAAGGGAATCCTCGCGGATGTAAAGGAACGGGGAGATGAGGCGGTTTTGGAATACACGGAGCGCTTTGACAAGCTCTGCCTTACCAAAGACAGCCTCTATGTGACTGCGGAGGAAGCAGAAGAAGCCCTCCGGTCCCTGGATCCCAAAATCCTCTCAGTGATGGAGCATGCGGCAGACAATATCCGCAGCTTCCATGAAGCCCAGAAGCGCCAGAGCTTCTTTGTGGAGCAGGAGGGGGGCATCTATCTGGGACAGCGGATCCTGCCCCTCGGAAGGGCCGGGGTCTATGTTCCCGGAGGAAAAGCCGCCTATCCCTCCAGCGTTTTGATGAACATCATCCCGGCCAGGGTGGCGGGGGTAAAGGAGATTTTGATGGCCACTCCCTGCGGCAGGGATGGGAAGGTGAATCCCGCGGTCCTTGCGGCGGCGAAGATCGCCGGAGCTGACAGGATCGTGAAGGTGGGAGGCGCCCAGGCGATTGCCGCCATGGCCTTCGGCACGGAAAGCATCCCCAGAGTGGATAAGATCACGGGGCCCGGAAATATCTTTGTGGCACTGGCGAAAAGACAAGTCTACGGGCAGGTGAGCATCGACTCCGTGGCTGGTCCCAGCGAGATCTGCGTACTGGCGGATCATACCGCGACTCCCGCCTATGTGGCGGCGGATCTTTTAAGCCAGGCGGAGCACGACGAGCTGGCAAGCGCCATTCTTATCACCACGGATGCAGCGCTGGCAGAGAAAGCCAAGAAGGAGATCGCCTCCCTTCTGCCAAAGCTCCCCAGGCGGGAGATCATTGAGCGCTCCCTGGAGCGTTTCGGCTTTATCCTCCTTGCGGACACCATGGAGGAAGCGGCGGATGCCGCCAATGACATCGCATCTGAGCATCTGGAGATCCTGACGGAGGATCCTCTGGAGGTCATGAGCATGATCCGAAACGCCGGCGCCATATTTTTGGGAGAATACTCCAGCGAACCCCTGGGAGATTATTTCGCGGGACCGAACCATATCCTGCCCACCAACGGGACGGCCAGATTCTTTTCCCCGCTTTCCGTGGATGACTTCATCAAAAAGACCAGCCTGATCCGGTATTCCAGAAAGGCCCTGGAAAGGATCCACTCCGAGATTGAGGCCTTTGCGGATCTGGAGGGCTTAAATGCCCACGAAAACTCGATCCGTACAAGGTTTGTATGACAAAGACCGGATTTATGATATAATAACCCATGGTGTTTCAGATCATTTCTCGGGAAAAATAGGAGAGGGTTCCTATGGAAACAAATGAAACCTATGAAAGACGAGTAGGCAATAACCCATATCTGCGCTCTTTGCATACCATCGGTTCCTCCATGATGCTGGTCATGGGACTGATCCCGGTGGCCAGTATTGTATACGGCATCGGCTATTATCTTTCCAACCGGGGCTTCAACGGCGTGCTCATCGGCCTGATGATGAAGGTGGCCTTTCTGTTTCTGGAGAACATCCCGCTTTTGTTTGCGGTCTGCATCCCCAATGGTGTGACGGATAAAGACAGCGAGGGTGCGGGGCTTGCGGGTCTGGTGTCCTGGCTGACCATTATGGCAATGCTGGATCCGGCCACTGTGGGAAACTTCATGGGATCCGATGCGGTGAACCCCGCCTTCTTCCACATTAAGAATACTTTTTTCGGGATCGTGGCGGGCACCATCGGAGCCCAGTGCTATCTTCACTTCTCCGAGGTAGAGCTGCCGGAGCTGCTCTCTTTCTTCTCCGGGAAGAGATTAGTTCCCATTGTCACGGTATTTTTCTCCTTCCTGGTCTCCATGGTCCTGTACGCCTTCTGGCCCATGCTCTATTCCTTCTTCGACTGGGTGGGAGAGGAGCTGAGCTCCCTGCAGTTCTACGGGGTGGGGATCTATACCACCTTAAACAGGCTCCTGATCCCCTTCGGGCTCCATCACGCCCTCAATGATATCTTCTGGCATCATATGGGAGCGGGCCTGGGAGATATGGACGCCTTCTGGAACGGCACCGGGACCCTGGGAGTCACCGGCATGTATATGACCGGCTTTTTCCCCATCTTCATGTTCGGACTGCCTGCGGCTGCTCTCGCGATGCTGCATACCGCAAGGCCCGATCAGAGAAAGAAGGTCTTCAGCCTTTTGCTTTCCGCTTCCCTGGCCTCATTTCTTACAGGGATCACGGAGCCTGTGGAGCTGACTATCCTCTTTCTGGCACCGGGACTCTATGTGATCCATGCGGTGCTCAGCGGGATTATCGCCATGCTTTGTGCCGTCTCGCCCATGCGTCTGGGCTTTACCTTCAGCGCCGGGCTTGTGGATCTTCTGATCTGCTCCGAGAATCCGCTGGCCACGAATTCCTTCTGGCTTGTGCCCATCGGCGTCCTGACCGCATGCCTGTATTATCTTCTCTTCAGACTGGTCATCGAAAAATTCGATCTGGGCACCCCGGGAAGAGAGCCCATGGATGAGGAGGAAGCCATTGCCCACCAGAAGCTGGCAGGCAATGAGTACACAAGCCTCTCCTGGATCATCCTGGACGGCCTGGGAGGCAAGGGGAATATTGACAGCCTGACCATAGCGGACCAGGAGCTTGTGGCGGCCCTTTCCGATTACTCAAAGCTGGATGAGAAGCGGCTTAAGATGAGCGGCGCCACCAGCAGCGTCAGTCCCGTGGGGGCCATCGTCCATATCCACCTGGGATCGGAAACCAGGAATTATTACGAAGAACTGCTGAAAATGATGAATGAAAAAGGAAGCCGGTAAATGAAGCATATGACGACAAAAAAGAAACTCCTGTCCCTGCTGATCTGTCTGATGACGGCCTTTGTCCTTTGCGCCTGCTCCGGGGAAAAGACGGATGCTTCCGCAAAAAAGAAGGAAGCGAAAGAGCAGGAGAAGGAGGAGCAGGAAGAAGAAAAAGAAGACAAAGAAGATAAAACTGCTGAGCAGGAAACGGAAGAGAAAGACACAGAAGAAACAGCTGCGGATCCAAAAGAAGAAAAAGAGGCGAAGGAGGCCGCTTCTCCGGAATACGACACCTCTTTGTATGAGGCCTTCTTAGCGGGCGAGGAAACGGCGGAATACTATTCCGCCGGCACAAAGGAAGGCTCCTCTTATGTGTTGTTCTCCCAATCCTTACAGGACGGAGAATACACACTGTCGGAGATCGGAGAAAAGGTGTGTGCCTACATGAAAGAGGACTGGGATCACGAAGCCGAGATCACGGAGATCTCCTATGCCTATCTGGACTGCGGCGCCGACGGGACTCCGGAGCTGGCTCTGAAATACACCATTGAGATCCCCATGATCGATATCTGGAGCTCCATTTTCATACTCCAGAACAGAAACGAGCATCTGGAGATCTGCGGCGATTTTGACGAATGGTCCAGAAGCGGCCTGACCATCAATGAAAACGGCGTGCTCTACTCCGCGGGCTCCGGCGGAGCCGCCTATCACGTTTTCCACAAGAGCTTTCTGGATGCCCAGGGGGACTGGCATTTCCTCTATGAATGTGACTCCGAATCCCCTGTTACCTCGGTATTCTATGACAATTCTCCCGACGGAGAGATCCCGGAGGAGATCAACGAAGATAATCTGGTCCTCCTGGATTTCTATCTCGAAGAGTATCAGTATGACGAAGAGACCTATGAAGATCTGAGGACGAAATACCAGACCTTTGCGATCCTTGATGAGGTGGGAGAGGAGACCGAGTTTTTCTATACCACCCTGGACTGTGACGACAGCATCTATACGGATTCCGCATTCGGAAAATACATGAAGGATGCGGGGCTGAAGGTCTATAAGTATTCGGAGATTCAGGATCTGATCAAACAAAAAGAACAGAAAGAGGGTTTTGACGAAGCATGGGATGAGGCAGAGCCTTTGGAGTGGATAACGCTGTGAAAAACAAAAAACGAAGGATCGTCGTTAAGGTCGGGACCTCGACTTTGACCAATGAACTGGGAAACAGCAATTTAAGGATCATTGAAAAGCTTTCCATGGTGCTTTCGGATCTGCATAATATGGGCAACGAGATCGTTTTGGTCAGTTCCGGTGCCATTGCGGTGGGAGCCAGAAAGATGCATCTGGAGAACAAGCCGGAAAGCCTCAGGATGAAGCAGGCGGCAGCGGCCGTGGGGCAGTGCGAGAACATGTTCCTCTACGACAAGTTCTTTGGCTACTACAATAAGACCGTGGCCCAGATCCTGTTCAACGCGGAGGATATCGTCAGCGAGGAGAAAAAGGAAAATCTCTCCAACACCCTGGAAACCCTTCTGGAGCAGGGGATCATCCCCATCATCAACGAAAACGACTCCGTCAGCTACACGGAGATCGAATCGGAGGAAAAGCTCTTCGGGGATAATGATATGCTCTCTGCCGTGGTCAGCGTTTTATGCAACGGGGATCTTTTGGTGATCCTGTCCGATATCGACGGCTTCTACGACAGGGATCCCAGACTGTATAAGAATGCGTCCCTGATCGACAGGATCGAGACCATCGACGAAAAGACCTTTGCCCTTGCCGGAGGCGCAGG
>CAMNLO010000138.1 GCA_946543095.1 uncultured bacterium | reverse complement strand
AGACCATTGCAATGGAGTGCTGCAGCTTCTTAAGCATCCCGAGGGGAAGCGGATCCGGGTGGGGAGGCTTTATCTGCCGGACACGGGAGGGCAGCTTTATAACGACAACTATGAGGCGCTGCGCGCTGCGGCAAAGGAGAGGGGGATCCCGGTGAGCTTTCTGAAACAGGGGCTGTCCATGGAACAGGGGAAGCTGAAGCTGAAGGTCTTAAACCCGGCGGAGGGCTATACCTCTGAGAATCTCAATGACTATTCCGTGGTGTTAAACCTGACGTATGGGGCGTTTTCGGCGCTTCTGACCGGGGACGTGACGGGGGAAGCGGAGGAAAGCTTATGCAGTGTCTGCGGGCCTGTTACGCTGTTAAAGGTGGCCCACCACGGCTCCGATCATTCCACGCCGGAGGCGCTGCTTCAGGCGCTTCGCCCAAAGCTCTCCATGATCTCCGTGGGGAGAAGGAACCGCTACGGCCATCCCGGGAAGGAGCTTCTTGACAGACTCCGAAAGGCAGGCACATCCGTTTTCAGGACGGACGAAGGAGGCGCTTTGAGTCTCCGGACGGATGGGGAGAGGGTGCGGGTAAGCAGCTTTCTGTCTGAGAGGAGTGATTGATATACGGCCGCCTATCCGGTATAATCGGCTTATGAGGGAAATCTTACGGAAATGACTGATGCGGTCATGGGCAGAGGGGCATGAAGACAAAAGAAAACAAACAATCCAATGTGATCCTGATCGCCATTCTCGGCGGCATCGCGGTGGCCACAGTCCTGATCATCGGGACCATCGCCATCGGCCACCGGGCAGGCAGCGACACACAGACGGCGGTTCACAATGTAAGCCTGCTGTATCTGGATGAGCTGGCAAAACGGCGCCAGCAGGTGGTATCCACCACCATAAACGGCTATATCAGCGATATCGGCATTGCCTTAGGCTTAATGGAGCCTGCGGATCTGGAAAGCCCGGAGGCACTGCATGCCTATCAGTCCAGAATGAAGCAGCTCTACCGGCTGGAGCGCTTCGCCTTTGTGGATGAAAACGGACTGATCTACACATCCACGGGGACCCGCACCGACATCGGGGACTATGCCTTTGACTATAAGACCCTGTCCGGTTCGGAGGTTTTTGTGAAGACCGGCAGCTCCGGGGAGAAGCGGGTGGCCATTGCGGTTTCCGTGGACCATCTGCCCTTCGAGGGGCATGAGCTTCTGGCCTGTCTGGTGGAGATCGACATGGGGGTCCTTCTGGAGGCAATGTCCTTAAGAGGAGACACAAATAACAATACTACCTTCTGCAATCTGTATACAAAGGACGGCGTGGCGCTGACGGATGCGGTGCTGGGAGGGCTCGCCAGTGAGGACAATCTGCTGGAGGCCCTGGAGCATGCGGATATGGCAAAGGGGTATTCCCGGGAACAGGTGAAGCAGGACTTTGAGGAGCACCATGAGGGATATGTGACCTTTTCCTACAACGGGTTCCGGGAGACACTGTATTACGTCCCCGTCCAGAGAACGGACTGGATGCTAAGCTATCTGATTCGGGAGAGCATTGTGGGAGAGCAGATCCGGTCGGTTTCCGAAAGCATTCTCTCAAGAAGCGTGTTCCAGTCCCTTCTGACTGCCCTGGCCCTGACGGTGGTCTTTTCAGTCCTTGTCGGACAGCTTCGCCGCAACAGCAGGATCACACTGGAAAAGGAGGTCTCCGAGACCGAAAACCGGGTGCGCCAGCAGGAACTGGAGGAACAGGTGGCCATGCAGGAGGAGCTTCTGGAGCAGGAGAAAAAGCGGGCGCAGCAGGACTCCATGATTACGGCGCTGTCCTCCGACTATCGCAGCGTCTATTATGTGGACCTGGAGCAGGATACGGCCATATGCTACCGCAGGGACCGGAATCTGGATTCCCCCTATGCGGAAAAAAAGCAGTTTCCCTTTTCCGAAGCTTTTGCATACTACGCAGATCATTATGTAACGGAGGCCTATAGAGAGGAGTTTTTAAGCTTTGTGGACAAGGACCACATCCGAGAGGCCCTGCAGAAGGAGCTGATCATCACCTGCCGCTATCTGGTGCACCGCAATAACGAAGAAAAGTACGAGAGCCTCAGGATGGCGGGGGTGCGGCGCCCGGAGGACCGGGCGGATCATATGATCCACGCGGTGGGGGCGGCCTTTGCCGACATCGACAGCGAGATGCGGGAGTCCATGGCGAAGAGTGAGATGCTCTCGGAGGCCTTAAAGGCCGCGGAGGATGCCAGCCGGGCCAAAAGCCGTTTTGTTTCCGATATGTCTCATGAGATCCGCACCCCCATAACGGCGATCCTCGGGATGAATGAGATGATCAACAGGGAATGCGAGGACGAAACGATCCTGGGTTATTCGGACACCATAGAGAAGGCCGGCACATCCCTTCTGGGGATCATCAGCAACATCCTGGATTTCTCCAAGATCGAAAGCGGCAAGCTGGAGCTTGTGGAGATTTGCTATTCCCTGGCGGATCTGATCCGGGATCTGTATAATCTGGTCTATTTCCGGGCGGACTCCAAGGGGCTGGAGGTCCAGCTGGATATCGACGAGACCCTTCCCAGACGCCTCTACGGCGATGAGCTTCGGGTCAAGCAGATCATCACCAACCTTCTGACCAATGCGGTCAAATACACGGAGGAGGGCTCCGTGAAGCTCACCATCCGCCGTGAGAGCCAGATGGATGAGTCTGTTTTCCTGTATGTGGAGGTCGCGGACACCGGCATGGGGATCAGGCAGCGGGATATGGAAAAGCTGTTCTCCTCCTTTGAAAGACTGGAGCCGGAGCGCAACCGCAGCGTAGAGGGCACCGGCCTGGGCCTCACCATCACCAGTGAGCTGCTGGGGCACATGGGCAGCAGGCTGGAGGTGGAGAGCACCTATGACGTGGGCTCCAGATTCTATTTCACCTTAAAGCAGGGCATCGCGGATGAGGAGCTGATCGGGCATTTTGACAAGGACACCATCCTTTCCGATGCCGCAGGGCAAAAGCGGGAGCAGGCGCCTTTCAGGGCGCCGGGGGCCAGGATCCTCATTGTGGACGATACCCCCATGAACCTGCAGGTCATCGTGGCGCTGTTAAAACGGACGGGGATGCAGACGGACACGGCATCCGGCGGCGCGGAGTGCATTGAGCTGTTTGAGGAAAACGACTACCACATGGTCTTTCTGGACTATCGTATGCCGGGGATCGACGGCATAGAGACCCTTCGGGAGCTCTCCATGCGCTTCCCGGAGAAATTTGCCCGCACCCCCGTGATCTCTCTGACAGCCAGCGCCGTGTCCGGGGACAGGGAGCGGATGCTGGAGGCCGGCTTTACGGACTACCTGACAAAGCCGGTGAACATGTCGGATATGGAAAATGTGCTCAGGACGTATCTGCCCGGGGAGCTGCTGGAACAGGACGCTTCCGATGCCCCGGGAGAGGATGACGAGGTGGGGAAGCTTCCTCCGAAGCTTCTTGACATCCGGCTGCTCTCTCCCGAGAAGGGAATCGAATACTGCGGGGATGCGGAGGAATATGTGTTTGCCCTTCACACCTACAGGGACTCCATTGAGGAGCGGAGCAAACAGCTGGAGGAGGCGTTGGCGGCGGGAGATCTGGAGACCTTTGCCCTGGATATCCATTCCTTAAAATCCATGTCCAGATCCGTGGGGGCAGAATCCCTGGCGGATCAGGCCGCTAAGCTGGAGACGGCTGCAAGGGCAGGAAATGCCGAACTGGTAAGGGAGCTTCTGCCGGACTTTCTCACCGGCTACCGCGGCCTTCTGCCCCGGCTGCAGGAGGCTCTGGACTGAGAGTTTTTTCACCCGAGGGATAGCATTTTACAGCTTCATTTGTGGTATGATAAGATGATCAAAGAATCCGAAACAGGGGGCGGCAGATCAGCTGCCCAAAGGAGGTAGTGTGAAAAATCATGTTGATACATGATTTTTCACACCGCAATTTGTGCCGGAGCGTCACAAATTGCCTGATGGCAGAGCCGAATCTGAAATTCGGCTCGCCCCGTCGCTTACGCTCCGGAATGGGGATTTATATGCCTGATCTGACATATCTGGAAGAGGAAGAGGAGAAAACAGAAAATTCCCAGAACATCACCGAGCTTTCCTACATGATGGACATCAAACGGCTTTATGAGGAGCGGGAGAAGCAATCCCCCCTGTTTTTCATCATGCTTTCCGAGGCAGCCTTAAGCACCCCCCGCTGCTATTTCTACATGGAGCAGGCAAAATATCCCGTGAGGGAGTTTGTCTCCGAATTAAAGGAAGCGGCCGAAACCTTTGAGCAATACCGTGAGGAAAAGAAGAAGGGAACCCTGACGGAGGAGAAGGAGGAATTCTACCGGGAAAAGATCGTGGAACACCTGGACAATGCCATTGCCATGGGGGCGCCGGAGGCTTCCCGCATTCCGAAGGATGTCCAGGGAACCTTCCAATATGCCATAGACACGGCAAAGGCCATGCGTCAGGCAGTGGCTGAAAAGAAGACCCTGGATGAGGAGGCCATTTACCGGAGGATCAAGGAATGCCAGGAGAAGATGGAGCGGGAGACCGAGATTATCCTCTTTGGCATGGAGGTATGCGACAGAAGAAATGCCTTTCTGGAGTGTTTCCCGGAACAGGCCCTTCCGAAGGAGCTGCTGGAGGAAGCGGCTGCCGGAACCATTTATCTGGGCCTTCTGGAGAAATCAGCCATGGAGGCCAGGGAGAATTCCGACGCAAGGGGCTTCCACGCGGAAGGCATGCGCAAGATGCTTGGAGGAAAGGCCTTCCAGGAAGGGATCGCCCAGATCAAGGGAAATCCCGCTTTTGGGGAGATGCTGGAGGAGCTTGGAAAAACGAAAAACGCGGTGGAGCTGAAGGCCATGCTGGAGACCGGATCCGGGGAGCTGGCGGAGAAATACAAAGGGAAGCTGTTAAAGAAGAACCGGGCGGAAAAGCAGACGGTCAAACAGGCATCAAAGAAAGCCCCGGAAGTCAAAAAGGAGCCGGCGGCCATGAAGAAGTAGGAATCAGTTTTCTTGAGAAGGAGAAAGATGGATGTTTAAGGTGTACGCAAATATGGTGGGGCAGGATATGGTGCTGGAGCTGGAGGGAGAGATGACAGCCGCCGATTCGTCCCTTCTGATGACGGAGTCCAAAGCCTATCTGGGCAGGGCGCAGAATGCGGTACTGGATATGAGAAATCTGGTCTATACGGCTTCTTCGGGCCTTCGTCAGATCATGATGCTCCACACCGCCATGAAGGAAAAGGGGGGAAAGGTCATCATCAGGCACGCCGGTGAAGACATCCTGTCCATCTTAAAGGGAGCGGGATTCGAGAATTTCATCGAGATCGATAAGGATTGAGTCCATGCAGGACGATCTTTATAGACAGCAGTAAGGAATGAAGATCCACACCAGGCAGTACAAAATGAGGAGAA
>CAMNLO010000137.1 GCA_946543095.1 uncultured bacterium | reverse complement strand
TCCCCCTGCGGCGTGGAAAAGCTGTTTCCGCAGGATGCCATATCGGGATTCCTGGACCGTTTCCACTATGATCCGGCGGATACGGGGCATATCCTGGGGCTTCGGGAGGCGATGCTTCCCCTGGTGGCCCCGGAGGTGTGTTTTCATATAAAAGAACGCGAGATATTTTTTGGGATCACTCTGGGGGACGGAGCGGACGGCCTGCAGGAGCTGTATCTGGCCCACCAGCAGGTGGGAGATGCCTATATCATTGAATGTATCGGATGTTATTTATTAGACGGGATCTACTCCCTGCTTCCTGAGCTGCTCTACCGGGAGGCGGGAAGATGGATCGGGGTCTTACACTTCCCGGAGGATGCGGATTCCCTTTCCTTTATCCGGGAGACCCTTTTACCGGCCGGCTGCAGCATCCGGGTGAGTCCCTGCGGAAGCCTGATCCCCGGTCCCAGCGTTCTTTGCAGGGCGGTCCTGTCTGAGGAGAAATGCCGGGACATGGGCGGAGTCTGCGCCCATTGTTCCCGAAAGGCAGATTGTCCCATGAGCAAAACCGTGTTACACTAGGAACTATGAGAAAAAAACACACATTACACACAATTCTCACGACATTTTTTTTATGCCTGATCAGCGTATTGTTCAGTCTGGTTCCCTGCTTTGATGCGGCTGCCACGGCAGAGGAGTTTCAGCAGCAGGCGGAGGCCAGAAAGCTTTCTCCGGTGCTTTCCGATTCCTGGGAGAAATGGCCGAAGGGCCCGGTGAACGGCTCCGCGGGCTCGGTTTTGATGGACATCGACACCGGGGCGGTGCTGTACGCCAAAAAGCCCGAAGAAAAAGCCTATCCCGCTTCCATCACAAAGCTGATGACGGCCCTTCTTGTCTACGAAAACTGCGCAATGGACGAGATGGTCTCCTTTTCCCACAGCGCTGTGTACTCCATTGAGAGAGGCAGCTCAAATGTGGGCATTGACGAGGGCCAGAGCATGACGGTTCAGGAATGCCTTTACTGCCTGATGCTGGCTTCCGCCAATGAAGTGGCCAATGCCCTGGCGGAGCATGTGGGGGGAAGCGTTGAGGGCTTTGCGGATATGATGAATGAGAAGGCTGCGGCCCTTGGATGCGTAAACACCCATTTCGTCAATCCCAATGGTCTCCATGACGACGACCATTATACCTGCGCCGGGGATATGGGACTGATCGCCAGGGCCTTTGCCAGAAATTCGGAGCTGCTGGAGATCTCCGGCACCATCAGCTACACCGTGGAAGCCACGGCCACCCAGCCCGACACCTTCACCATCTCCAATCATCACCGTATGCTGAAGGGCTCCCTGTACGGACAGAAATATTCTTATGATTATGCGATAGGGGGCAAGACCGGTTTCACCGTGATGTCAAGAGAGACACTTGTGACCTTTGCGGAAAAAGAAGACATGCGCCTTCTGGCGGTGGTGCTGCGGGAGGAGCCCTACAATCATTATTCTGATACAAAGGAGCTGTTTGAATACGGCTTTGAGAATTTCGAACGGGTATCACTCAGTGAATTAAAGGAGAATACGCTGACGGCAGCAGGTATCCAGCAGGGGCAGAGTTTGGAAGAAGGCTATGCGACTCTGCCGAAATCCCTGGAGCTGACAGACTGCAATATGGGAGTTTCCGAAAGCGGAAGATTCGTTGTATCCCAGAATGGGAGAGTTTTAGGCAGCGCCGGGATCACGCAGCCGGTGGTGGAGGAAGCCCCCCTGCCCATAAAGGAGCTGGAGACGGCGGAGCCTGCGGAAGGCCAAAAGGACGGCAAAGACGGGGAAAAGGATCCGAAGGAGGAAAAGCAGGGATCCGGAATCTCCGTGAAGACGATCGTGATCGTGTCGGTGATCATCGGGATCCTGGCGGTGCTGGCAGGCTTTGTGCTGTATGAGGTTCACCGGGCCCAGGAGGCGGAATACAGAAAGAAGGAGCTTCTGGAACGCCGGAGGAGGCGGCAGGAGCGCTGGGAGAGAGAGGATCAGGGAGAGGTGTTCGAAGAGTATGAAGAGGACGACACCTTCGATGGGATAGTCGGGATGTAGTCATTTCTCCGGAAAGGAGGACAGGATGAAACTGACATTTATCGGTGCGGATCATGAGGTGACGGGTTCCTGTCATGTGGTGGAAGTAGCCGGCAGGACCGTTTTAGTGGACTTCGGAATGCGGCAGGGAGCCAAGGTGTTTGAGCAGGCACCCCTTCCCGTGGCTGCGGAAAAGATCGACGCGGTGCTTCTGACCCACGCCCATGTGGATCATTCCGGCATGCTGCCGAAGCTCTATGTGGACGGCTACAGAGGGCCGATCTACACCACCAAAGCCTCGGCGGATCTGTGCAGCATCATGCTGCGTGACTGTGCCCATATCCAGTTCCAGGAAGCGGAATGGAAGAAACGGAAGGCAAAAAGAGGGGTTCCTGCGGAAGCCTATGAGCCTCCCTACGATATGGAGCACACCCAGATGGCCATCCGCCACCTGGAAAGCATCCCCTATGGGGAGATTTCCGAGATCCTTCCCGGGATTCGGATCCGGTTCACGGATGTCGGCCATCTGTTAGGCTCAGCCTCCATCGAGATGTGGGTCAAGGAGGGGGAAGTCGAAAAAAAACTGGTGTTTTCCGGGGATATCGGAAACAGGGACCAGCCTCTCATCAAGAATCCCATGTACACAAGGAGTGGGGATTACGTGGTGATGGAATCCACCTACGGCAACCGTCTACACACGGAGCTGAAGATCGATTCCGCTTCCGAGCTTGCCGAGGTGATCCGGACCACCTTTGACAGGGGTGGCAATGTGGTGATCCCCTCCTTCGCCGTGGGACGCACCCAGGAGATTCTCTATCATATCCGGAGGATCAAGGCGGAGGGAATGGTGAAGAACCACGGGAATTTTCCTGTGTACGTGGATTCGCCTCTGGCGGTGGAGGCCACCGGGGTCTTCCAGAAGAATATCGCAGAGTGCTTTGATGAGGAGGCCATGGCACTGGTGAACAAAGGGATCAATCCCATCGCCTTCCCGGGGCTGCATCTTGCCATCACTCCCGATGAATCCAAAGCCATCAACACGGACGACGAGCCGAAGGTCATCATTTCAGCCTCCGGTATGTGCGAGGCCGGCCGGATCCGTCATCATTTAAAATATAATCTCTGGCGTCCCGAGTCCACGATCCTGTTCGTGGGCTATCAGGCGGTGGGGACTCTGGGCCGCTCCATTATCGAAGGCGCCGAGTTCGTAAAGCTCTTCGGGGAAGTGGTGGATGTAAAGGCTGAGATCAGGCAGCTTCCGGGGCTTTCGGGACACGCGGATAAAAACGGCCTGTTAAAGTGGATCGGAGCCTTTGAAGAAAAGCCCGAACGGGTCTTTGTGGTCCACGGAGACAACGACGCCTGCGCCGACTTTACGGAATGCCTGAAGAAGGAGCAGGGCTTCAACGCCTATGCCCCCTACAGCGGGACCGTTTTCGACCTTCTGGAGAACAGGTTCGTATACGAGGCAGAGCCCGTGCCGGCAAAGAAGCCTGCGAAGAAGTCTGCCGGTACTGTGTTTGCAAGACTTTTGGCAGCCGGCGAGAAGCTTCTTGCCCTGATCCGGAGATCCGAGGGCAGGCCCAACAAGGAACTGGCGAAATTCGCGGAGCAGGTGGAAAACCTCAGCAGGAAATGGAGTGATTAAATCATGAGCAAAGCCGATGAGATCTTTATCGCCATGTGCCGTGACATTCTGGAGAACGGCACCTCCACGGAAGGGGAGAAGGTGCGGCCCCACTGGGAGGATGGCGAAAGCGCCTACACCATAAAAAAGTTCGGGGTGGTAAACCGTTATGATCTCTCCGAAGAGTTCCCGGCCCTGACCCTGCGGAAGACGGCCATTAAGAGCGCCACGGACGAGGTGCTCTGGATCTGGCAGAAGAAGAGCAATAATATCAAAGATCTCCACAGCCATATCTGGGATGAATGGGCGGATGAGGACGGCTCCATCGGCAAGGCCTACGGCTATCAGATGGGGGTGAAGCACCGCTATAAGGAAGGGATGATGGACCAGGTGGACCGGGTGATCTATGACCTGAAGAACAATCCCTTCAGCAGAAGGATCATGACGAATCTCTATGTCCATGCTGACCTTGCGGAGATGAACCTCTATCCCTGTGCCTACAGCATGACCTTTAACTGCACGGTCAAACCCGGGGAGGACCGCCTTGTTCTGAACGCCATCTTAAACCAGCGCTCCCAGGATGTGCTCACCGCCAACAACTGGAATGTATGCCAGTACGCGGTGCTTTTGCATATGCTGGCCCAGGTCTGCGGCATGGTGCCGGGGGAGCTGGTGCATGTCATCGCGGACGCCCATATCTACGACAGACATATTCCCATTATCAGAGAACTGATCGAAAGAGAGCCCTATCCGGCGCCCAAATTCACCCTGAATCCCGAGGTCACGGATTTCTACGCCTTCACCAGGGATGATGTAAAGCTGGAGGATTATCAGACCCACGAACAGGTAAAGGATATTCCCGTGGCGATCTGAGAGATCATATTTCAATGGGTATTATTGAGTGAAGAAAAGGCATCTTTCGGAGATCGTATCGGGACGCACATTGATGACCATCATGGCAGTGTTTCTTTCCATGGTGGTTATTACTGTTTTTCTGGTCTTTTTTTACGGAGAGCGAAAGGCGCAGGACTTTGTGCGGTTTTGCCTGGAGGATCTGAACCGGACTGTATTGAACAGGATGGACTACAATCTGAAGTACAATGCCGTCACAGAGGCAGAAATGTTTGATGAATGGATCCGGAGCGCCCCGGAGGACTATGCCGTTTTTAAAGAGATCTCCCTGACTGCCCAGGTGAAAAACGTCAAAGCAGGGAGAACAGGCTGTTTCTGCTTGTGATCTACACCCTGATCTTTGGCATTCTCTTTTTCCTCATCAGACATCTGATCAAAACCCATGTGACGGAGGGCATCTACAGCCTGAACGCTTCCCTTTCGGGGATCACAGGCGGCGATCTGGAGACCGGGGCTGATTTCCGGGAGACCATCGAATTGGACAGCCTTTCCGACGGCATCAACTATACGGTGGAGCGCCTGAAGGAGCTGATCCGGGAAGCGGAGGGCAGGATCGATGCGGAGCTTGCCCTGGCGGCGCCGATCTCGAACCGGAGAAGCGGGAGTATCTGGAGGCCGTGGTGCTGCCTGACGCCCGAAATGCTTTTGGCGTCCGGATCTTATCATTTCAAAACAAAAACTCTGCAAGTGCCAAACTATCCGGAACTGCAGAGTTTCATTATCTCATTTGCTGTAAAAGGCAGGCAGAGAGGAGACGATTTTTCAGGTCGATCGTATAAAAAGAGCTTCAGCCCATCAGGGGCTGAAGCTCTGATTGTCAGTGCGCCCGGCGGGCGCACGTTCTAAGGGGTGAAAGTCCCCGATCCGCCCGG
>CAMNLO010000136.1 GCA_946543095.1 uncultured bacterium | reverse complement strand
CCGGCATCTGAAGATGCTTTATTTTAGAGGGTGGTATCAATTCCACATCGTATCCATTCTCTAATAGAAACTTTACGGTATTGTATTCGTGCTCCTCTAAGTGGACTCCGTTCTGCTTTAACGTTCCCTTTTCCATGTGCGGTATTCTATCATATTCTGGAACAGAATGACATGATGATCAAAAATGTTTCGAAAGCCGCCTGTCGTATCTGCTTATTCCGAACAACTGCTCACATCTCGTAAGATGGTTTTCCGCTGTCTGAAGTATAATATCCTGAAGCGGAGTGTTCTTCTTTTGAAGGTTTAACGAAAGAGAATATCGTGATTGACCGTCCGATAGAATAAGCGTTTGAATTCCGCCGGATCCCGGGTCTGGGAAAGGATCCACATGGTCTTTGTGACCGTGGATTCCAGTGTCATGTCGAAGGATTCCGGCAGGTCGAAAGCGTCCTTGATCGTCTGGCCCACCTGGTACACGCTCATATCGCTGCCCTCGTTCGTGACCTGTGTGGCCATGATGACAGGCTTCCCGGCTTTCCTCCATTCTTTCAGCCCTCCGGCAATACTGTTTTCCCCATAATCGGGGATCCCGCCCACGCCGAAGGATTCAATGATCAGCGCATCATAGTCCGGCAGCAGATGCTTCAGGACCTCGCCGCTGCTGCCCGGGATCAGCTTATAGAGGAATACTCTGGGATCCATGTCATGATAGAACAGGGTATTGCCCGCTTTGAGATCCCCATCATCAATGTAGAAGATGATGCGTTTTTGCTGTATCACGGCGATGGGAGGGTAGTTGATGCTCGCAAAGGCGTTGTAGCTCTGGGTCCGCTCCTTCTTTGCCCTGGTTCCTGCGATGACCTGCCCGCTGAACACGATGCACACCCCGTGGGCCCTGTCCTGCGCCGCAAAGCGCAGGCTGTCCAGCAGATTGGTCCTTGCATCCGTCACGGGAAGGTCGATGGGCCTCTGTGCCCCGGTCAGGATGATGGGCTTTCTGCTGTTCTGGATCAGGTAGGACAGGGCGGCTGCGGTGTAGGCCAGAGTGTCCGTTCCGTGACAGATCACAAAGCCGTCATAGCTGTCATAGTGATCCTCGATGGCTTTCTCAAGGGCAAGCCATTGTGCGCTTTGCACATTGGTGCTGTCCAGGCTGAAGGGCGAGATTACATCTGTTTTGCAGAATTCCCCCCCTTCCGGCACAAAGCTCAGAAGCTCCTCGCCGGAGATCTGCGGCGACAGGCCGTTTTCCGTATAGCGGGATGCGATGGTCCCGCCTGTTGCGATCAGCAGTATCTTTTTCATAACAAAACCATTTCAAATGACCGGGATGGCACAGGGTCTGAAAAACGCCGGCATCGCCGGCGCTTTCCAATGATTCTGAGCCGCATGGATCCGGATCAGAGCCGGATGGCTGTCCGCAGCGCCACCTCCATCATATCCCGGAAGCTGGTCTGGCGCTCCTCGGCGCTCATGGATTCGTTTTTGTAGAGATGGTCCGACACCGTCAGGATGGTCAGGGCCTTTTTCTTTGCCTCCGCAGCGTTCATGTAGAGGGCTGCGGCTTCCATCTCGCAGGCCAGCACGCCCATGTCGCGGTATAAGTCGTTGATGTTGTCATTGCGGTAGAAGACATCGGTAGAGAGTACATTGCCCACATGGAAGGCCACCCCCAGCTCCCTGGCCGCTGCCACCGCCTTCTCCAGCAGCCCGAAATCCGCAGCAGGGCTGAAGCTGCCGGGCAGGCGGTACTGATTGCCGTAGCTGGAATCGCTGCTGGCGGCCATGGCGAAGACCAGATCCTTCACGTTCACATTCTCCTGCAGGCTCCCCGCGCTCCCGATGCGGATGATGTTTTCGCAGTCATAGAAGTGGAAGAGCTCATAGGTGTAGATCCCGATGGAGGGCATGCCCATGCCGTGGCCCATAACGGAGAGCTCCTTCCCCTCGTACTTTCCGGTGAAGCCCAGCATCCCCCGGACCTCGTTGAAGCATTTCGCATCGGTAAGATAATTCTCCGCGATGAATTTCGCCCGGAGAGGATCCCCCGGCATCAGTACGGTTTTCGCGATGTCGCCTTTTTCTGCGGTGTTGTGCGGTGTGGCCATAGTGTACCCTCCCCGGAGCTCAGTCTTTGGCTGTATCCCGTTCGATCGCTTCTTTTGCTTCCTCCTCGGACGGAATGTGGGTTTCAATGAAAGTCAGAAAGGAAATGATCTCTCTGTCGGAATGTCCCATTTCTTTCAGCTTAATGATCGCATTGGTGGTTTCCTTCTGGGGCATGTTCTGGTCCCCCCCTTTCATTCTGAGAAATTATAGCAGGCAAAGAAAGTAATTGCAGTTTGCGCTTGCTCAAATACAAATGATTCTCTGAGCGAGGATATCCCGAAAGATTTTATTTAATTCGTTTAGGATTAAGTATACATTATTTCAAATAGGTATGCTATACTTTCTTTCGACTATATCTACAGGGGGATGTCACTGGTTATGGAAAAAGATCTGGCAGCAAGACTGAAAGAGCTTTCCGAAGCCTTTGAGGACGAGACCGACAGAACGAAGGGCATGGCGGATATCATCGACGAGATCGCGGAGATGCTTCATCGGGTAAAGGAGCGGGCTGAGCTCGGCGCCCTGCAGACCAGGCTGGCGGCGGATGCCCTGGACCGCATCGAGGAGGCCGCGGAGGAGCTGGAGAAGCTCCTGCCGGGTGAGGATGCGAAGGATTCGGAGGAAGCAAGGCTTCTTGCGTCAGACACCATCGACGAGATCATGAACGGCAAAACCGTGGCGAAAGAAGCCAAAGCCGCTCTGGAGGAGCTGTTAAACTCAGTGGACGATATGGACACCATGATCCGGGAAACAGAGGAGCTTTCCCGGCAGCAGGTCCACAGCATGGAGGAGATCACGGAATCCATGGAGCATATCGCCGGTCAGGAGCCCTGTAGTGAGGAGAAAATGGCCTGATGATGCCCTGCATGTTCAGGCACACAGTTGGCGACGCGAGCTCCGCCAGCTGATTCCACTGGTTTCACTCGCGACATGAGGCAAAACAATGACACTGGAAACCTTTTATTCCACCTTCTGGGCCCTGGTCCCGGCCATCGTGGCCATCGGCCTTGCCCTAATCACAAAGGAGGTCTACAGCTCGCTGTTCATCGGCATTCTGGTGGGCGGCATGTTCTACTCGGGCTTTTCCTTTGTGGGAACCATGGAGCACGTCTTCAATGACGGCATGATCGCCTCCCTGGCGGATCCCTACAACATGGGGATCCTGATCTTTTTGGTGTTCCTCGGGATCATCGTGGCGCTGATGAACAAAGCCGGCGGCTCCGCGGCCTTCGGGAAATGGGCCTATGAGCATCATAAGACCCGTATTGCCGCGGAGATGGACACCATCTTGCTGGGGATCCTGATCTTTATCGACGACTATTTCAACTGCCTCACCGTGGGCAGCGTGATGCGCCCCGTAACGGACAGGCACAAGATCTCCAGGGCGAAGCTGGCCTACCTGATCGATTCCACGGCGGCTCCCGTCTGCATCATCGCCCCGGTGTCCTCCTGGGCCGCTGCGGTCTCCGGCTTCGCGCCGGAGGGGACCAACGGCCTGATGCTTTTCGTGAGGGCCATTCCCTATAACTACTACGCCCTTCTGACCATCCTCATGATGATCCTGTTATGCCGGTTCGGCATTGAGTACGGCCCCATGAAGAAGCATGAGGAGAACGCGAAAAAGGGCGATCTGTTTACTGTGGCAGCGCCGGATTATTCCAATGCGGATAAGCCCGAGGGCAACGGAAAGGTCATCGATCTGGTGCTGCCCATCGTGGCCCTGATCATCAGCTGTGTCATCGGCATGATCTACACCGGCGGCTTCTTCGAGGGAGAAAGCTTCATCGACAGCTTCGCCAATTCCGACGCCTCCGTGGGTCTGGTCTTCGGCTCCTTTGTGGCCATGGTGATCACCATGCTGTTTTATCTGGTGCGGAGAGTTCTTCCCTTTACCTCCATTATGGAATGCATCACCCAGGGCTTTAAGGCGATGGTCTCCGCCATCTGCATCCTGACCCTGGCCTGGACCTTAAAGTCCATGACGGATTCCCTTGGGGCCAAGGAGTATGTGGCGGGCCTTGTGCAGCAGAGCGCAGGCAGCTTCATGAACTTCCTTCCCGCCATCATCTTCCTCATTGCCGTGTTCCTGTCCTTTGCCACGGGCACCAGCTGGGGGACCTTCGGGATCCTGATTCCCATCACCTTAAGCATCTTCAGCCTGGAGGACGGGAACCCCCTGGCCATCATCTGCGTTTCCGCCTGTATGGCCGGCGCGGTCTGCGGGGACCACTGTTCCCCGATTTCGGACACCACCATAATGAGCTCCGCCGGGGCCCAATGTGACCATATCGCCCATGTAAACACCCAGCTGCCCTATGCGTTAACGGCGGCGGGAGTGAGCTTCGTGGCCTATCTCATCGCCGGCTTCGTGGTGAACCCGGTGATCAGTCTTTTGATCGGCATCGCGCTGATGGTGGGCGTCATGGTGGCGCTGTATAAGCTGCTGCCGGAGACGGAGTGAGTTTGTTTCATATAACCCTTGCTTTGGTTGAACTTATGCGGGTTTTGGTGTAGAATTTTGGGAGGTGCGGTATGCAGCCTGAGGAAACAGGAAATATGATCGGGTTTCTCCGCCATATCGGATGGAGCGGCGATCAGATTTGCAACCTTATCCTTGCTGTGGCCGGCAGGGTTTCAGCGGATGATGCGGCAGGGATACACAAAGAGTTGGAAACAAGTAAATCAGCATAAATAAGAAAGAAGGAGAGCAGTATGGCAGAATTGAAGGATTTAACCAAGTACGGCATCACAGGCACCACCCGGATCGAGCACAACCCGTCCTACGAATTCCTTTTCGATGAGGAGATGAAGCCGGAGCTGGAAGGCTTCGACAAGGGCGTGCTGACTGAGCTGGACGCCGTGAATGTCATGACCGGTATCTTCACCGGCCGTTCCCCCAAGGATAAATACATCGTCATGGATGAGAATTCCAAAGACACCATCTGGTGGAACACCGAGGAATATCCCAATGACAACCATGTGATGACAAAGGAGACCTGGGACGCGGTAAAGAAGATCGCCCAGGACGAGCTCTCCGGCAAGCGCCTTTTCGTGGTGGATGCCTTCTGCGGAGCCAATAAGGACACCCGCATGGCAGTCCGTTTCATCATGGAGGTGGCATGGCAGGCACACTTCGTCAAGAACATGTTCATCCAGCCCACGGATGAGGAGCTGGCGAATTTTGAGCCGGATTTCGTGATCTACAATGCTTCCAAGGCAAAGGTGGAGAACTTCAAGGAGCTGGGCCTTCGTTCCGAGACCTGCGCGGCCTTCAACATCACCAGCCGCGAGTCCGTCATCATCAACACCTGGTACGGCGGCGAGATGAAGAAGGGCATGTTCTCCATG
>CAMNLO010000135.1 GCA_946543095.1 uncultured bacterium | reverse complement strand
GGGGACGGGCCTGTGTCACAAAAGCGGATCGCTTTTGTGACACAGACCCGTCCCCCGTCACCTTTTCTGACACAGACCCGTCCCCCGTCACCCAGGCCCGTCCCCCGTCACCTTTTCTGACACAGAACCGTCCCCTTCCAAAACCATTTGCGCTCCGCCTAAGGACATGATATAGTTAAGCTAAGTCCACAAAGGACGCAACGATACAGCGCACATGCGCACAGGAAAAGAAGGAGGAGCCGGTATGTATAAACTTTGGAAAACGCTGGAAGAAGCAAAGAAACTGAAGTGGGTGGAACTGTCCCACGAGCTGACCAATGAAAGCCCTTACTGGAGCGGAATTCCGGAAGGCAGTGTGGAACTTGGCAAGGTAGTTTACGACTGGGGAAATCCCATGCTGGAATGCGTGATTCAGACGTTTAAGTTTCCGGGCCAGTTTGGCACGCATATCGATTTTCCCGGACACTTTGTGAAGGAAGGCGTGCGTTCTTCGGCGTTTGGTGTCAAGGATGGCGTATTTCCTCTTTGCGTGGTGGATATCACGGAGAAAGTCGCGAAAGATCCTCATTATGCGGTGAAAGCAAAGGACATCGAGGAATACGAAGAAAAGTACGGTCCGATTCCGGACGGCGCGTTTGTGGCGCTGCGCACGGACTGGTCGAAAAACTGGCCGGATATGAACGCCCTCTCCGGCATTGCGGAGGATGGCAGCGAGAACTTCCCCGGATGGTCGTTGGAGGCGTTACAGTACATTTACGAAGTAAGACATGCTGCGGCCAACGGTCACGAAACCCTGGACACGGATGCCTCTGCGGAAGCCGCGAAAGCCGGGGATCTGGCCTGCGAGCGGTATGTACTGGAGCAGGGGAAACTCCAGGTGGAAGTCCTGTGCAACCTGGATCAGGTGCCTGCAGCCGGCGCGGTTGTCTTTGTCGCCTGGCCGCGGATCGCCGACGCCGTGGGGCTGCCGGTGCGGGTTTGGGCTGTAACGGAGGAGTAAGCTGACAGGGGACAGATCTGTGTCGCAAAAGATGATAGCGGGACGGGTCTGTGTCAGAAAAGGTGACAGGGGACGGGCCTGTGTCACAAAAGCGGATCGCTTTTGTGACACAGACCCGTCCCCTGTCACCTTTTCTGACACAGGCCCGTCCCCTGTCATCTTTCAGGCTCGTCCCCTGTCACCTCACTGCCAGAACAGATCCTCGTCCGACTCAGCTTTGATCTTCTGCCAGACTTCCTCGTCAATCTCCTCATCCTTGAACAGTTTTCTTCTGTCTGCTTCCGTAATCTTCCGGATCACGCGGCAGGGATTACCGGCCGCGATCACCCCATCCGGGATATCCTTCGTAACCACACTACCCGCTCCGATCACGGTGTCGTTCCCGATATGCACCCCGGGGACAATCACGACGCTGCCGCCGATCCAGACGCGATCGCCGATGGTTACACTCTTGCCGTACTCATATCCGCTCGCCCTCGTCTTCGGGTGCACCGGATGTCCCGCGGTATAAATGGAAACACTCGGCCCGAATAAGCAGTCGTCGCCGATGGTAATGGGCGCCACGTCGATCAAAACGCAGTCATAATTCGCGAAAAAATTCTTTCCTATCCGGATGTGCGTGCCATATTCACAGTAAAACGGCGGAATGATAAACAGTTCCTCCGAATTGGGAAGCACTTCCTTCGCGGCAGCGTTCACCTGCTCATAGTCCCACGCATCCAGTGAATTTAATATCTTTAACTTTTTCTTGCACTCTGCCATCTCGGCGAAAACGTCTGCATCGCCAAAATAGGCCAATCCCAGATCCCGTCTCTCTCCGTTGGTCATGGAATGATTTCCTCTTTTCCTCTTTTCTCGTTGGACCTTGCTCTTTCTTACCTCCCGCGTATGAACCTGGACCTTGCTCTTCTCCCCTTCAGCGTATGATCGTTCCCTTGCCCCTCAGATCCTCCGGTTCATCGCTCCACCAGTTCCAATATTCGCTCCGTCTCTTTCTCGGCGTAATTTCGCGCATCCACCTCGATGGGCTGGCTTCTATACGATTCAAAGCCATATTGCTCTGCGCTTTTGTATAAATCATAATTCTCCTGCCATACGCGGAGCTCCTTGAAATACTCCGACTGAAAAATCGAATTATCCCAATCGATGGCGTTTATTGCCCACCACTGAAAAGAATGTCTTACCTCGTGACAGATTGTATTGATGACCTCCTCGACCGGGTCGTTGCTGATATGTTCCACATTCAATCTAATCACATTTCTTTTATCGCTGTATCCTCCGTATGTATAGGGGCTGATCAGACTGGAGCTGATATCGATATGCGGGATATTTAGTACCATTGTCTCATAATTGGTCAGTTGTTGCAATACATTAATTTTCCCCTGCAGTGGCAAACTCTTCCACGTATTTTCCTGCAAGGCCTGCCAAAGGTGATCTTCCTCATTCAGCTCGCCTGTCACATCTTCGGATGCTTCCCCGGTATTTCTCACATCCGAAACAATCTCCTGCCATAAATCCCGTGCCGCGTAGTAATCCGGCGAGACGACGCCGTCTTTGAAGGCATAGTATACGCCCGGGCCCACACACCAGAGTACACCAAGGACAACCATCCCCCTGACGCGCAGCTTCTTAAACTCCCGCTCTGTGATGGGGGAGTCAGCGCGCTGTACTTTTGCTTTCGCCAGCCTCCTGAGAAAAAGAAACTCCAACACCACCAGCAGGAGGCATAACACCACGAAAAGCGGGAAATTCCATTGTCCCAGATTCAAAAGCAAAACCAGAATCGTCGGGGTCAGATGATACGCCACCTCAGACCAGGTTCCATTGCAGCACATTTCCTTAAACGGTATGCTCAGCCAGAAGACGGTCATCATAACAATTATGATCCGGACTCCAGACGGATAGAGAAAAAGATGCAGTTCCGGAATGGATAAGGACATGCCTTCTAAAAAAGCAAACCGCATCAACTGTAAGTGAAAAATAGCCGTAGCCTTGCAAAAACACCATCTCAAATTCATGTGCGCTCCTTTCTGATGTACCCGTGCCCATCCTTGTCTTCCAATAGAATCAGACTTAGCTTAACACGGGGAAAGGGGCTTAGGCAATCAACGCGTAGTTGAATCGGAAGGGGACGGGCCTTAGGTGACAGGGGACGGGTCTGAGGGTGACAGGGGACGGGTCTGTGTCACAAAAGCCATTCGCTTTTGTGACACAGGCCCGTCCCCTGTCACCCCAGGCCCGTCCCCTTCAGCTTTTGTGACATAGATCTGTCCCCTTCAGCTTCTTTCATTCAATTCCTTTTCTACCTTCCCCAAGGTTATAAAAAACCTATAGGTAGCAACCGCAGGGCCCATCAGAAGCAAGCCAAACACATTCCATCCGAACATATGCCACCAGGATGTATGCGGCCCGGGGATGCCCATTGCTTCCGCTTTCACTTTCAATTCTTCGGAAATGTGTGCCATCCACACGAGAGTATAGATGAACAAGGTTGGAATGCCAAGGAGGTACGCTTTCCAGTATGCCATTACCTTGTGCCCCAGGACCGACTCAATCTCGTCCTGTAAACCAAGGCGCATATAAACGAGAAAGAACAAGCCCGCCGTGAAAAAATCGATAAGCCCCAGCAAAAAGCCAGGGCGATTGGTGTGTTTATATTTCATGTTTTCCATCATTCCATTGCTTTCGAAATTGAAACTGACAAGGGACGGTTCTCTGTCAGGTTTTCTGACAGAGAACCGTCCCCTGTCAGCTGCCTCTTATCCAAGCACCATCAGCAGCGTCCCCGCTCCGATCATGATGCAGCCAATCAGGCTCTTTATTGAAAAATCCTCATGAAGGAACACAAAGGCCAACACCAGTGTGATAATCACGCTCAGCTTGTCAATCGGCACCACCTTGGAGGCATCTCCCATCTGGAGTGCCTTATAGTAACAAAGCCAGGATGCTCCTGTCGCCAGTCCGGACAGAATCAGGAAAATCCAGCTTTTAGGGCTGATGTCTTTCAAGCCGTTCTGTGCGTGTGTCAAAAATACCATGCCCCAGGCCATGGCTACCACAACCATGGTACGGATTGCGGTCGCCAGATTGGAGTTTACCCCCTCAATGCCAATCTTGGCGAGAATAGATGTTAAGGCCGCGAACACCGCGGACCCTAACGCAAACCAGAACCACATACTGCGCCTCCTCAAGTTTCCTTTGATAAAAATATTGTTATTGTCAACTTACACATGTATAATCACCTGGCTTTTTAACATCCCATCCTTGTGATACAGGTAGCTTGTGGTAATCAAGTCTCCTTCTGCCCCTGGCATTATCCGCGCCTGATAGGTAACAATGCCGTTTGCGTGCGGTCCATAGAGCCCGGTATTAAAACCGTTTTTTGTTATGAAATCTTTCATGCGGAGTCCGTTGGGATTCGCTCCGTTCCACAATACGGTAGATCCTTCCACATAAGCCAGCTTCTCCGGAAGAAGATCTTTGAAACACACACTTTCTATGTCTCGGCTTCCGGTATTTCTGAATTCTGTTCGAAAATATACGGTATCTCCAGGAGCAGCCTTTAACGGTCCATGTGTATAAACTTTTCCATCCAAAGATGCCTGTCTGTTCAGGTTGCAGCGCAGACAGGTAGTCCGCACCCGGAAAATAATATACCCCTGGTAGTCTTCGCCGGCGGGAAGGCGGCCATCCAGCTTGTTGACACCGATATAATGCCCTTCTTTGAATAAATCCGTGGACAGCTTCATCCCGTTCGTATTCCCCGCGTTATGAATCTCGGCGCTGGCGTTCACATACTTCAGGTCCAAGGGAAGTTCCTCTGTCTTACAGAGCAGGGAGGACCAGATCCATCCGGCCTGCGTGCAGGAAAGTCCGCACACGATCTGTCCGCTTTTCTGAGGCCATATATCCTGATTGGGAAGGACAGCAACGATCTTTACGTCATCTGCGATGCCCTTTCCGCTCGGGTTTGTAGCGGGATCTGCGGCGTTGTGATAATGGATCAGAACTTCGTACTCGCTCTGGTCTTTGAGGGTAATCTCCTGCTGCCAGTTTTTCTCACCCACCGGGCGGATCCGGGCAAAACCGCGTTCATCGCCCCAGCCGTTTAAGTCGCTCCTGCAGTTGAAAGCAACGGAGGGCGGGTAGGTTCCTGCCTGATAAGCCGCTCTTTCCGGTCCCCATGCTGTTTTCGGGAAGGCCTGAAATTTCAGGATGATATGGCCGGAGCCATCCGGAGGCACGATGCCATCCAGGGCATCTGTTCCGATCCGGGTTCCTCCTTTTTTAAAAAGCGATAGCGGCAAAGCAATCGGCGGCTGCCCTTTTTCCTTGTTGCTGTAAAGCATGGCAGAGCCCTGCACATACCGCAGCATTAACGGGGTATCACTCCAGACGAACGCATTGCCCCAGACTTCTTTTGTTTCGGTGTTCTCCGCAGCAAGCAGAACGGATACTTTCTTTAACTCA
>CAMNLO010000134.1 GCA_946543095.1 uncultured bacterium | reverse complement strand
CTGCCTCCGGTGAGATAAAGGCCCGCGTAATCCTCAGTCCTTACGGAGTCAAAATCCCCGTTCAGAAGAAAACGATGCCCCTCTGTTTCCCTGTAGGTGGCATCCCCCAGGAAATCATGGATCGCGGTTTTGATATAGTCTCCGGATCTTCTCTCAGGAGCGACGCACACCGGTTCATACCCTGCAAACTGCAGGATCTGGAAGGGCAGCATCACCTCGTAATCCTCTGCGTAGTCTCCCACAAGTAAAAGTATCTTTTTCATTCTGCAACACCTCTATGATCCCCGCCGACATGCTTCCCGGCGTTCCAGCAGAAGAAGCTTTTGTCCCCCCGGCTCCCCTTCTGCCGGATAAAGACGCCGCTCGAACTATACACTGCAGCACCTGCAGCGAGGAATGCACAGCTGTTTCTATACAGTTCCTATGCCAAAAAAAGCGATTTTTCTATGTTCTTTCCTTCGAAGGCCCACATTCCCGCAGGGCGGAAAAACACATACAGTCTGTTTTCCGGGATCCCGGTGTGTTTGGACACGATGAGGCTGATGGCTGCAAGCGTCATCTCCCTCTCCCGCTCTCCCGCTTTCAGATACACCTTGTCCAAAAGGGAGATCTCCACGGCACCGCAGGGAGCACGCCTTCCGGCCTCCGTCTCCCAGTCATCTCCGAAATGAATGGTCTTTCCGCTTTCATAATCCGTCATCAGCCAGTCCCCCTTTTCCCCGGGGATCAGCTCGATGGCCTTTTTCAGCTCATTGGTGATGTTCTTCTGCTGATAAAAGGAAAGAGCCGTGTTGGTGCTGATCAGTATCTTTGGCATATGAATCCCCCCTTAACCTCACAGAAGCGCCTTCAGCACCTCTCTGATATACTCGTCGCTCTGGACCCCCTCGATGTAATATTTCCCGTCCAGCAGGAAATAAGGCACCACATGGATCCCCAGCATATCCGCCTTCATGGAATCCATCTGCACATTGGCGCCGTAATCATCGGAGGAGAGCATGCGGATGGTCTCCTGCTCGTTTAAGCCTGTCCCTTTGGCAATGCCAAGCAGTATCCTCTGATCGGAGATATCAAAATTCTGCGTAAGATACATATAGAACAGCGTCTCGGACACAAGCGCCGCCACTGCGTCTCCGCCGCGTTCTTCGGCAAATTTCACCAGCCTGTGGGCATCCTCCGTGTAGCAAAGGGGAGCCGTGGCATAGCGGATCTCCAGGCCTTCCTCCGCCCCCATGCGGCTCATCTGCGCAAACTGCTCTGCCGCTTTTTCTTCAGACATTTTGTATTTCGCCGCGAAATGGGAAGCGTTGGTTCCGGAGAGCTGTTCCTTCAGATTGCCGCAGGCGGGGCAGGTGCCGTAGCTCAAGGGCTTTCTTAGCTGAAAACTCTTCCGTTCAAAGGAAACCTTACCTTCTGCCCCCAGCTCCCGGATCAGGCGCTTCATGCGGGCAATGCCGATATAGCAGTAGGGACATGCAAAATCAGACCAATATGTGATGACCATGATATCTCTCCAAATTCCGAAACGATCCGGGGCTTCTTTGCAAACCCCATATGCCTATTATCCGATCCTCTGAAAACCGCCCATATTGGACAGAATCTTTTCCGTCATCTCTTTGGCCGCGGCGGAGTATTTCAATTTCGACTCCGCCGCTTCAAGGGATGCATAACCGTATAATGAAGTGGTAAAACGCATGATGAATTTGGAAAGATTAAGCCCCTTCTTCTGAAGCCTCTTGATGAATTCCGCATACAAAACCAGCATTTTCGGGGAATAGGTTAAAAGCTCTCCCCTTAAATAGGTTTCGTAGGAGGTATTGTATTCCGTATCCTCATATGTGTGGACCGCTCTGCCACGGTTCGCCAGAAAAGGGTATTCCTTTGCGAAATCCTCCATCCACGACACCTGGATCCTCACGATCTCCTCCACCAGCTGCAGACAGGCGTCACTCCTTGGCGGCAGTTCATCCTTAATGGCTTCATACTGCTCCTTTGCGTTGGAAGCCATCATACGGGCGTACTTTTCCGTTATCATATTCCATCCTCTGGAAAGGGCTTTTTCAAAGTCCGCCTTGTACTGCGCAAGCATTTCCTCGTCCCAGGTCAGGTACTGGCTTTTCCGCATGATATCGAAGGTCTCGTTGTGGTCCTGGCAGGCTGCCCTGCCCCCCTCGTTCTTCACCTCCTGAAATGCCTGCCATTCCAGCGCTACGATCTCATTCACAAGCTGTAATTTATCCATTGACAAACCCCTTCTTTACCTCTCTCATTTTCCTCAGGTTGTTTTCCAGAAGCCTGTAGTCCGCGTTTTTTCCCATTTTCTTCTCCAGGCTGTCCATTGCGGTAAGTAAAACCGCTTCTGCCTCATCATATTCACCCAGCCTGTACAGGTATTCAGCAAAGGTACCTAAGGCCATGCTGTAGTGGAACATGTATGTTTTGTCAGGCAGGAAGATCCTCAAAGCTTCCATGATGAAGATATGGGCATTCTTCCAGTTCGCTGTCTTTAACAGGACCGAAGCGGCGTTGACCAGTGTGGTGGCAAGCTCGATTTCAGCCTCCGGATACTCACGGATGATCTCCAGCGCCTTTGCCAGAAGATCCCTGGCCTCATCCGGCCGGTTCTGCTTCTGTCTCAGCAGGGCGATATTGTTGTAAAGCGCCGCATACAGATAATCCGAAGGGGCAAGACGCTTTTTGTAGATCTTTAAGACCTCTTCATAGATCTGATCCGCTTCCGCAAGTCTGTTAAAGGCCCTGTCGGCTGTGGCCACATTCAGCAGCGTGGTGGCATAGGGAAGGGTTCCCTCCATCCCCAGATCCTGTAATGTCATCACCGCTCTTGCGCAGCAGGCCCTGCATTCCGCAAAGCGGCTCCGGTCGCGGAAAAATCCGATGCCCTCGTTCAAAAGAGTCACCAGGCTTTCCAGATCCCCTTCCCTGTCCGCCTCTTCGATCTTTCCCGTCAGAAAGCTCTCCACAGACTCCCTGTCGGTCTCATAACGCCTGTCCAATTCCCCCAGTACAGCCTTGATATCCATGGTTTATGCCCCTTTGCTCTGCCTTTCCCTGAGCCGCACCTTATACTGATGGGGCGTGACCCCCTCAAATTTCCGGAAGATCTTCGCGAAGTATCCTCCGTCCTCATACCCAAGCTTCACCGCCACATTCAAGGTGGCGCTCTTTTCAAAATGCAGATACCATTTTGCCAGCATCATCTTCCGGTTCTGGATATAGTCCAGAGCGCTCATCCCCATCTGGTCCTTGAACATCCGGAGGATATACTGGTGGCTGATATGGCAGCTGTCCACGATCTGTCCCACGCTGATATTGTCCTTGATGTGCTCGTCGATATATTCAAACACGGGACCCACCGATTTGTACCGCTCGATAAACCGGTGCTTATAGAGATGATCCACCACATTGGAGATCCACATCTCCACCAGGATCCGGTTATTCATTAACTCCGTGTTAATGGGAAACCTGTCCGTAAAGGAATCATCCTGATAGGGATTCTCCACATATCTGGAAAAGAGCCGGACCTTAATGGCCTTTAAGATCTCCGCCACTGTTTCCGGATCCCCGTCGCAAAGCTCCATGATCTCTTCGGAGATCCTGGCAGGCTCCCTGTAGGCCTGGGAATAATCCCTGGACTCGATGACATCCTGCAGGGCCTTGATGATCTCACTGCTGTCCCTGGCGTCGGTCTTAAAGCAATCCAGCGCTGCCCTGATCTTCTGTCCGGACACGGGCTTTGACAGATATGCCTTTGCCCGGATGGTAAAGGCTTCCTTGATAAATGAGGGATTCCGGTATGCGCTTAAGATCAGAAACTCACTCCTGGGGCACTCCTCCCTGATCTGCTTTGCGCAGGCAAGACCATTGCCGTCCGGAAATTTGATCTCCGAGAGGATGATGTCCGGCTTATACTTCAGGCTTTCCTTCATCATGCTCTCTGTGTCTCCCACGCAGGAGACCACCTTGAAATCCCTTTCCTCTATGATCTTTTTCAGTGCACCTCTGAGGACCACATCCTCATCAGCGATCAACACGGTTTTCATTGTTTCCCCTGATCACCCCTGGTTCCGGTCAAAGGCATTGATCAGCATGCACTTGCGCCTCTTCACAAGATGGGATGGGATCACCGGCCCTTCTCCGGTCACATTGGCGATGGTAAAGGAAACAGAAGCGCTTCCCTTGATGCCCGCGGCATACAGCGTGGACCCGTTCTTCACGAACACCGAGGTCCGCAGGGCTCTGGAGGCCGCGGAGAGATGGTTCACATCATTGGAGAAAATGCCTGCGGTATGATTCCTGTCCTGCTCGATAAATTTTGCCAGCTCCAGTGCCTCCTCAAAGCTGTCCGCCCTGACGATGGGCAGCACGGGCGCCGCAAATTCCTGGAGCACAAAGGGAGAAATGACTTCCGTTTCAAAGATCAGCGCCTTGAAATCTCCCAGATTTCCCGCAAAGATCCCGGCAGCGGCCAAAAGCTGTGCGGCGCTCTTTCCCACACATTCCTTGCGGATGCAGAGATCGTCGTCAAACACCGTCCGCATCAGCATGTCAGACTGCTTCGCATCCAGCCAGTAGGCCCCGCGGTTCACCAGGGCCACTCCCAGCTCCTGTATCACACTGCTTAACACCACGGCACATTTTTCCGAAGTGCACAGCAGATTATTGTCAAAGGTAATGTCCTCCATGATCTGTTCCGCCGCTCTTGCCATATCATAGGACTCGTCCACGATGACCACAGGATTCGCAGCTCCGGCGGCGATCACTCTTTTCTTTAAGGACATGGCCGAACGGACCAGATCATCCCCTCCTGTCACCACCACAAGGGAGGTGTCGGGATGTTCCATGAAGATTTTATTATATTCATAGCGGCTCTCATCCATGCACACCGACAGATTGCCGATGCCGCTGATCTCACTGATATAAGCGTTTAAAAGCCGCACCGTATAGCAGGAAACCTTTTCCGCCCGCTTCGGCAGCAGATGGATCACGCTGTTCCCGGCGGATAAAAGCATGATGGTGCAGTTGATAATGGAGGCAGCGGGGTGGTTTACGGGATGGGCTGCGCAGGATACCCCATAGGCAAAGCTCTCCTCCAGAAACAACCCTTCTTCGTCCGATTCCGTTTCTCTGCGGATCTTCTCCGGTCCAGGCGTTCCGAGGATGGCCCTTGTGATCTGGACCGCCTTGTCCGCGGCCACGCCCATGCCGGTTTCTTCCTGCTCCATGAGGGCAAGCTCTTCCACATGCTTTAACATGACCACTCTCAGCTTTGTGACCAGATCCTCCCGTCCCCTTACGGAAAAACCGGAAAAGCGCTGAAACGCTTTCCTGGAAGCCCTGATGGCCTCTTCCACCTGACCAAAGATCCCGTTCCCTGATACTGACATACGCACCTCTCAAAAATCAGAACCACCGGCTTAGCCGGTGGTTTGTTCTGGCCCTATAAGGGCCTGTT